>JAJKIL010000110.1 GCA_021154515.1 Niastella sp.
AGCAATACCTGCAGGGAATCGCCGAACCGCTTTTTAAAACTTTCCAGTTTAGGAATATCGGTAATACAAGGCAAACAGAATGTGGCCCAAAAATCAATGATCACAGGTTTGCCCTTCCAGTCTGCCATCGCCAATTTTCCCTTCTTATAATTCAAAAGGGTATCAAACACAAAGTTTGGACACAATTGATCTACAGACGATGCACTGGTGGTAGTTATATTAACAGACTGGGATTTAACAGTGCCTGCTATAATGATGAACCCTATTATTGAAAGTAGTTTTTGCATACCATAAGGTTTTCAACAGTTTTTAAAAAACGGGTACGGATTATAAGCTCTGAATCAATCTAACGTTCGTTCTGCGTCATACCTGACAGTGTAATAATATCAGGCGGTATGGGCAGTGCATATCGGGGGTCATTAGGGGGTAAAGTATATAGCTGACCATTTAAATTTCTGGTTAGGGTAATATTGGCGCCTTCGCTGTTCAGCCTTCTCAGATCGAGCCATCGTAACCCCCGGAAAGGGGTTTCCTTTCGTCTTTCTCTTAAGATAATATCCAGGGCATCGCTTGTATTGACAGCCGTAAAGGGAACAAACGTGCCGGTCTTCCATCGCATGGCCATTACCTTATTCAGGTCGTTCATGGCTGCGGAAATATTCCCGGTACGGGCATAACATTCAGCCCGGGTAAAATATACTTCATCCGTGGCAATGCCACCAAAAGCTTTACTACTTGATCCTACCGTTCCCCCTGTATAGGTGCCCACGAAGTTTATCAGGCCCGAAGTATTTGCTCTGTAAAACAAGATCTTTCTAAGATCATTGCTGCTGTAACTTTTATACAGATTGGAATCAACGATACAATTAACATCCATGACCTTTTGCAGTTCATCCGAAATGGTTGCCTGAAAGATCACTTCCCTGTTCAATCCAGGGATGGGATTGGTCACCGTTGATTTTAATGTATTATAATCCAGTACTGAATCATAAAGTTGCAGACAGGAGTCGGCATATGACAATGCTTTTGAATAATTCTGCATCACCAGGTAAACGCGTGACAGCAATGCATACGCTGCAGGTTTTGATGGCCGTAATTTATACAAGGGGATTCTCGGCAGGTAATTCAGCGATCCCTGCAGATCTTTTAAAATCTGCTGGTAGGTATCCTGTAAACCGGCCCTTACAGACTTATCACTGATATCGGCAGTTAGCCTTAGCGGAATGCCTGCATAATCGGGAAAAGTTAAACTATATGGTCTTGTATATATTTGTGATACATTAAAAAAAGCCTCCCCCCGGTAATACAGGGCGCTTCCTTTGACATTATTCCATTCCTGCGTATTCTTCTCCTCTGAACCAACCTTATCAATATCATCCAACACTAAATTTGAATAAAACACCTGGCGGTACGAATTATTCCAGTTGGGACCATCGGTAGGGTAACCATCGTATACATCACCCGCCCACACATAAGCATTTTTATCGACCAGGGACGGCAATGTTTGCCAATAATTATAGGTGACATAATAATTATCAGCACTCACTTCTCCCAAATAGGGGCGAATGTCATTCATGACGGAGGAATTGTCTAATAAAGCCTGAAAATCCGCTACTGAAGTGGGCACATCCACTGATTTATTGGGCTTAATTTTTATCCAGTCTTTTTTACACGAAACAATACCCACACTCACAAAAACAAACAACAATATTTTATAATTACGCATGTTGTAATTTTTTTTGAATAAATAGGAACAGGTCATTCCTGTTGTTTTCTACTATTAAAAATCAAATCTGGCTCCCAATGTTATACTGCGGGGTTGCGGCAGCACCCTTGATTCAGAATAGGGAACGGCATCGGGATCGATGCCAAATTTATTGGCGCGCCATAAAATAGCGATGTTGTTCATGTTGCAGTAAATATGGGCCCGTTGAAACGGCATGCGGGGCAGATTCTGTCTTTCAAGATCATAACTTATTACAATGTCCTGCAAGCGGATATGATCTGCTTTTTGTACCAGCACCAGTGAATTTGAATAGAACCGATAATCCCGGCTACTGGTGCTAACAGGTAATGCAGAAGGAATGGATGGCACATTGGTATGTTCTTCATCGCCGGGTTTTTGCCATCTGCTGGCATAATCCTTGTTTCCGGCCCAATAATACAACAGCTCACTATAATCAATGGAAGGCATTCTGAAATAGTGTCCCAGCTTATAAGTGATATTTACAGAGAGTGAAAAACTGTTCCAGTAAAAATCATTTCTGAAGGCGCCTACCATGGTTGGATTAACAGGACCACTATAAACCAGATCATTAGCCGTTGTTTTGGTAACCAAAGAAGAATAATCGGTTGTTTTTTGACCATCAAGAATCCCAACCGGATCCCCAGTAGTTGGGTCCAGGCCGCCCCAGGCAAAGCTGTAGATGCTTAAGACCGGATGGCCGGGGAGCGGCGTAAGGCCGGTGGATGCGTCGCCACTGCCTCCCAGTATCAGGCTTGGAGCAACAAACGTTTTTGTATAATTCGTTACTTTATCGGTTGCATAGCTGAATAAAAAGGCGGGATTCCAACTGAATTGCCTGCCCACTACTACTTTACCATTTAACTGTACATCAACGCCGTTTCCTTTAATGTTCGACACGTTGCCTCTGAAACCGGAAATACCGGTGGTGGGGTCCATGGCTACATCCCCAATCAAATTGTTTCCTTTCTTTGAAAAGTATTCAATGGTACCGGATAGTACATTCTTCTTTAAAGTAAAAAGAACGCCCAGGTTCATCATATTTACCGTTTCCCATCGCAGATCAGGATTGGGCGGATTCTGCACGGATGCAGCAATAGCCCGGGTTGTAGCATCGGTTATATACCGGACCGTTGTATAAGTCGTAAGATCCTTAGCTATATTTCCATTAGATCCATACGTTGCCCGTATGGCCAGCTGATCGAGCCAATCGCTTGAAAAAAAACCTTCGCGGGAAATATTCCACTTAACACCGGTAGACCATAACGGTACCACCCGATGATTGGTTTTTATACCAAAGAAATTGGTGTTATCCAAACGGCCGCTGGCTGAAAATACATACCGGTCGTTATATGTATAGGAACCATTGGCATAATACGACAGGAACCTGTCTGTTAAATCAGTTATCGGTTTGGCAGATGGGATTGCCAGAAGTGTTGCTGACGGGTTGGTAGAAAACCGGGTTACCAGGTCAACCGGCTGGTAAACGGCAGTCTCATCATTATACCCATACAACCGGGCCGGAGTACTTGCATTATGCAGTTCTTTTATTTCAAAACCGCCAATAACGCTCACCCTGTGCCGTTGCCATACCTGGTTAAAATTTGCCTGGGCACGCCCTGTATGGCCTTCCAGTTCGGAATTCGTTTGGTCTAAAATATCGCCCAACGGAACGGGATACTTTACAGTACCTGTAGGATTATAATACTGGTTAATCAGGTTCCTGGTATAATAGCTTGCCTGGCTTTGCAGGATATTCTGCTTCTTCAATTGCTTTTCATACTGATACTTTACTTCAATATTAAAGCTTGGGGTAAATGTTTTCCTTATCTCCAGGTTTACCCGGCTATAGTTTTGCTGCGTAACATTATTGGCCACATTGAGCTCGTCATACGGGCGATACTGCCAGTCTAAAAACCCCTGGCTTTCTTTTAATGTTTTATACGTATCCCTAATTCCATAAGAAACCGGAAGCGCATATCCATTCTCATCAACCAGTTGCGCATATGGATAAAATTTTCTTCCAAATGCATTCATCAAATCATTGATACCAGGGTTATTGTTGACAAACCTGGTGTTGGTGTACATTAACCCGGTATTGATATCAACATTTTTAAATGGGGTAAAACTATTGTTGGCGTTTATCGAAAACCGGTCAAAGCGATTTCTTTCATAACTGGTTTTATCTTTATCATAACTGAATGATAAAAAATATTTGGATTTATCGCCACCGCCTGAGATAGATAAAGCATTCTGAACCACAACCTGGTTCCTTAAAAAGTATTTTTCAAACTGGTCCACCACATTGTTGTTTTTCAGCGCTTCAATTTGCTGATCGGCCTCAGCAGCCGGGATCAACCCATCCCGTTTTTTGATCAACAATTCCACCACAGGCGTTAATGGAGATTTGGCAGAACTGGTTTCCTGGCTGGTATACCATCCCCTTGCAAAGAAGTCTTTCTCTGCATCAATAAAATCCGGGGAGGACATTAAAGGTAAATAATGCATGTCGGGTTTGGCGCCGATGGTAACATTGGTATTAAAGTGCGCTTCTGGAGCATGATTAGCACTACCCTTTTTAGACGTGATCACAATTACCCCGTTGGCAGCACGCACGCCATATATAGAGGCAGCTGCTGCATCCCGCAAAACGGTAATGGATTCCACCGTGTTGGGATTAATGTTGGTAATGTCCCCATCGTAAGGGAAATTGTCTAACACTATCAGGGGTTGGGCATAGCCGAAGATGGTGCTTCGGCCCCGTATAGCTATAGTAGGCTGATCTGATTTGCTATTCCTATAAAACGCTACCCCGCTCGCTACCCCTTCCAACCGACCCAGCACATCCATTGATGTTCCGCGGTTCAACAATTTATTATCAACTTGCACAAAAGAACCGGTAGCTCTTTCTTTTGGGATCTGCTGATAACCGGTATACACCGATACAGACACGCTGGCCATTTCACTTACTTCAAGCGCCAGTTGTACAGAAACAGTTGTTCTGCCATCTACATTTACAGTTTGTGTTTCAAACCCCAGGTAAGAAATTTCCAATACTGCATGCTCCCCCACTCCTCTCAGATCAAAAAATCCATCGGCATTGGTAACGCCGCCAATGGTTGTACCCTTTACTTTTACGTTGGCGCCGGCCAGCGGTTCGCCTTTATGATTCAACACCTTTCCTTTTATGTCAACAGGCGGCGCCGTTATATCCTTATCATCGGGTTTTTTATTTTCGCCGGCCTCTCTGTTCTTTGAGATCACGATCGTTTTATTCTGGATCATGTATCTGAGCGGCTGGCCTTTCAACGCCTGGGTTAACGCTTCTTCCAGGGGCGCATTTTTTACATGTATGGTGACCTTTGTTGCGTCTTTCAACACATCGGCCGGGTACAGGAACAAATATCCCGTTTGTTGTTTTATGGCCGTAAATACTTTTTCAAGCAAGATGTTATCCCCTGAATAAGTAACGGTTTGGGACACGCCCGTTGCATGTACGTTTAAAAATACAATGGTTAATAGGATGGCAGTTAATTTCATAATTCGTAAGGTTTGTTTGCTTACGAGCGATTTTAAATGGTTAATGGGTTTGCCGGCCGTGCAAGCAATAAAATCCGGCAGGTAATTGCGAAATTGCATACCTTAGTAATTGAAGGTTGAATAATAGGATTCTAATCGGTTTTGTTATCGACCTTTTTCAGCCGGTGTGTTTAGTGGACATACCGGCTTTTTTTACGGTCGTACATGTTTAAGCATTCATAGGTGTATAATTTTAAATATGGCTAAGCGGGTTTTTCAAAACATTTTTATTGGGAAATATGCATAGGGGTAAATAGAAATGAACTATGTTGGTTACTTATCGTTCTTGCGGGAATCATTGGGTGAGGCAGCCGGCACAATCAGTTTTCTTCCTTCAACCCGGAAATGCAGGCCGGTCATGAATTCAAGGTTCTCAGCTACCTGGGGCAGCGTTAAATTCCGCTGCATTTCTCCACTTATTTTATCGGAAGGCTTATCGCCATCATATACTACTTCAATGTCGTACCACTTTATTAACTGACGCATCACTACATCGATATCAGCATTATCAAAACTGAAAACGCCGTTCTTCCAGGCAACAACTGCTTCTGTCTGAACCGGGATGGGGTGGGATGGTTGGGATGACGGGGATACTGATGTTTGTTCTCCAGGCTTTAATAAAACTGATGCAGCATCTTTGGTAACTTTCACACTTCCTTCTAATAAAGTTGTCTTCATCACAGGTTCATCATCATATGCATTGATATTAAAATGAGTGCCCAATACCTGAACATCCATCGACCCCTTTTTACCGGATACATGAACAATGAAAGGTTTGGTTGCGTCGTGCGCTACTTCAAAATATACTTCACCGGTTATTTCTACCTTTCTTTCATTACCGGAAAATTCAACCGGATACCGGATGGAGGCGCCGGCATTTAACCATGCTTTACTGCCATCGGCCAGTTCCATGCTATAGGTTTGTGCGTAGGCAGTAGTGAGGGTATTAAATAATATTTCCCGGGCTGCTGATCTGGTTTGGTATTTCAGGGCGCCGTTCTCATTCATAACCACCGCCCCACCCTGTTGCGCCAGCTGACCGGCTTTGGCGCTATCCAGTAATATCCTGCTGCCATCGGCCAGTGTAAGGGACGCTATTCTTTGTGCAGGCCCAATAGCTTTTTGAGCTATTGTTTTTACTTCCTCCTTTACTTCTATGGCTTTATCGCGCTTACTGTACCACCAGAAAAAATAAGCAGCAGTCAGTATAAACAATACTGCTGCTGCTGAGGTTGCTACATCCCGAAATAACTTTCTGGGTCTTTTTATATCTACCTGCTTTCCATAATTTCGTTTTAGTTCTTCTTCAATAATGGCCTTGCCGCCTGCTACATCTATGGCATGTATTTCTTTCAACTTTTGAAGCAGGTATGCATCATTCTTGAATTCCTCCACGAACCGGCGGTTTCCCTCATCTGCCATATAGGCTGAGTACATTGTGCTTTCGGTTGAAGTAAGCGCTTCACCGGTAATTACTTTAATAATTATTCCATTGATGATGCTATTGTCCTTCATTACACAATGATTTTTCAGGGTTATCTAAAGCTCCGGCTATATGAATACGGATGAGCGAAAACTTTGTACCAGTGCCCTTGATAAATTTTATACTTTTTTTGTGCGGATCTGTACTTTTTGGATGGGATATATTAAAATCAACGCGGCAATGAATTTCAGATCAGGATATTAAAGAAGCATATACGGGATTACCATTAGGCGGCCATCATAAAAAGAAGGGTGATAAAGATCAGGATCATTACCTGTTCAACCCCAAGGGTAAGCCTAAGCGCTTTCATGGCGGCCGCATTGGTATTGCGGATCGTATTTTCAGAAAGGTTCAACATTTGTGCTACCTCTGTTCTGCTAAACCCATCAAGATAAGTGAGTTTGAATACCTGCTGCATTCTGTCGGGCAACTGGTTAATACGATCGTATAAGATCTGCACCAGCTCGGCTTCCTGGTATTTTTTTTCAATAACGTTTTCGGTGATGTGCTCTTCCTTAACGAGGCGGTTCTCAATCTTTGCTTTTAATTTATCTCTGCGCAAATAATCGATACAGGCATTTTTTATAACGGTGTAAAAGTACACCTGCAGGTGAGTCATATTGGAAAAATGGTTTTCCTGAGACCAAAGTTTAATAAAAGATTCAGTCACAATATCCCTGGCTTCTTCCGTGTTGGCGATAAGGCTATTGGCAAACAGGAACAATTTGCGATAAAGTTTATTATATACTTCGTTGAACGCCTCAGGATCCTTCTTCAGGATCTTCTGCATAATTTGCTCATCTGTCATATTAGTCCTCTTTGGATCGTCAAAGGATAGTAGATAAACAGAGAAATACAGTTAGTAATGGCACCAAGTTATAAATACGGCACCTTATCTGCAAATAAAATTAATTGCAGCCGCCATCAATTATAAATATCGGTTAATGATAGCGTTATTGTTATGTCAAAAAATGCATGTGTAAAAACGAGATACATAAACGTATTTGCAACACATTCGCAATTGGCGTCAATGGCGTTTAGGGGCGAGCGCAGCATTTTTGGTGCACAATATTAGCGTACCAACACAAAATTCCCCCGTTTAACAACTACTTTGCCGGTATAATCTATAGCCTGCACCATATACACAAAATTCTCGGACGACTGTTGCGAACCGCCCAGGGATCCGTCCCAGCCCTTGTTTACTTCGCTGGTACTGAACACCAGTTGCCCCCAGCGGTTGTATACCCTGAAGTACATCAATTGTTTGATGCCCGCCAGAATGGGGCGGATCACATCGTTATGGCCATCGTGATTGGGAGTAAAGCCTGATGGCATGAAGATAAAGGCTTGTGTTTTAAATATTTTTACGGTGACCGTATCAGTTCCGTAGCAACCGGCCGCGGTTTCCGCTGTTACAACATAGGATATCGCTGCAGGCGCTTCCTCATTATACAACCCAACGGGGTTTGAAATATTGGAAAAGTTCAACCCGGTTGGAGGCGCCCAGGTCCAGCGATTGGCATTGGGATCGTTTACCGTAGCATTGAATTGCAAAGGCTGATTGATAACCACCGTGGTATCGTTGCCTGCTTTTACAATAATGGGTTTGGTAACATCTATATGAAAAGTATCTCTTAACGGGTTGGGACAACCGGCATTGGTAACCGACAATACCACATTCGACGTAACTTTTGGCGTAGCAGTGGCACTTATATTATATGGCACAGCAGGTACTACCCCACTGCCGCCGGGCGATAAAGACACACTATTACCCCAGGCGTAGTTGGTACCTGTTGTAATGGTGGCATTCAGCACTATTGATTTACCATAGCAGATATTACTGTTTTGAGGATCGATTGTTGCTTCAGGCGCCGGCACATTGAAAAACCTGATAGTGGCCATATCGCTGGTATCGGCAGGACAAACCCCGCTTTTCACCACGGCCCGGTAATACTCCGTTTGCGTAACGGGTCCGGCCTGGTAAGTTGTATTTTGGTAAGCAGGTGAAAAATTGCTCCAGCTGCTGCTATTAAGTGACGATTGCCAGTTCACCACCGCTCCGTTATTATCACTTAATGTCAACAGGGGGCGGGCGCCTTCGTTCAAACAAACATTGGTGAGATCGGGACTTACTTTGCCACCTTTCGACCTGGGATCTACCGTAATTAATGCAGCCGTGCTTGTATCGATGGTACAGGCCGAACTGTTTTGCACTACCGCCGCATACCGGGTTGTGGCAACCAGGTTCTGGACTGTATATTGATCGCTGGTCACCGAAACTTCCCGCCAGGTAATGCCATCGGTTGAAGATACCCATTTCAGTACACCCCCTACTTCGTCTGCCAGGGATAACGGCACGCTGTTGTTACCGGAGCAAATGGTAGTATCGCTCATAATTCTGCCAGCCACAGTAGGCGGCCTGGTTGAAATATTGATGGTATCGCGCAGATCGGCGCAGCCATTTACTTCATGGCTGGTAACCTTGCCGCCATTGGCGCCCACAGTCACATTAATAATATTGCTATTGGCCCCTGAATTGATCGTCCAGCCGGCGGGAACCGTCCAATCGTAGGAGGCGCCAGCCAGCGCCGGCACTGAATATTCAACCGTAGTATTGGTACAGGCAATTTGTTTTCCGCTTATCTCCAGTCCGGCACAGGTATTACGCAAGGCCACGTAAGCATAGGCAAAGTGAGCGCCCGGACGGCAATTATCGGCTTCAAAAGTGAGGCTAACCTGCTGACCCCGGTAGGGCGACAAATCGAAAGTAACTTCGGTCCAGCCCTTCGTCCAAATATCATACAGCAGGGTGCCATTGTTATTGTTCCCCGAAAAATTCATGAAAGGAACAGGGCTGTTGGTAAACCCATTGGCCTTTGCCGTAGCAGAGTCGAGGGTGGCGCCGGTTCCCGAGCCACCGTTACCGCCAGCTGCATTATTAAATGTGGGCAGGTAATAACCGGGCGAGGCGCAGGTGATAATACTATCGTGGGTGCTTAAAGTAGCTTTAAACAGCGGTTGTTCGTTTGAATTGTGGGTTCCGTTCTCCAGCACCATGGCGTAGGCATAGGTCATGGTATAGGGATCTGCGGTGGAACCAGGCGGCACATTAATAACGTAAGTAACAGCACGGGTAAAACCGCCGGGATTGCGACCGGTTTGTCCCAGGGCGCGGGACGTTGTGCTTGACCCAAGCATAATAGAATAACTGTAAGAATACCCATTAATGGTAGGAACCGTTGGGAAAAAACCAAACGGGTCACTGGTTGGCGAAGTGATTACCTGAATGCCCGTATTGCTGAGGGAATATTCAGGAATGGTAGTAATTCCGGTATTAGGTGCAGGATAGGATTGCGAGGGCCCGTTTATCAACCCGGTTGTGGCTGACCAAAAAGAAAGGTCACCCGTTCCAAAATTGATGTTAGTTGGACAGGTCTGCAACTGTGAAAATCCAGTTGCCGCTAAAAATATTGCAGCAAGGCTGAGTAAATATTTTTTCATCCAAGTTTTAATAGGGGCCACAAAAAAATACTTCTATCCTTATTTGTACGCTAATTATCCTGTACTGGTTGGTATTCTGTTAATTAAATGTCTGAACTGGGATGGGTGGGATTTTTGGGATGTCTGGGAAACGGTTGCCTGGTCGCCCGGCTTAAGAACCACTGATTCCACTCTGCCCAGTGCCATCTGCCTGCTTCTTGCGGGACATTGGCGCGCCAGCCCATGGATCAAATAAACAGGTTTGAAAGGGTATCAATCAATGTATTTAAATGTACACATTAAATCTGAACCGGGGAATAGCATCGTAATAAAAAAAGCCCTCCCGACAGGTGGTCGGGAGGGCTGATATTTTTAATACTGGGGGTATTTTTACTGATATTGTATGTACACCGGTTGTGGCTTTTCGGCCAGTACTTCCTGCGGCGTTAACATGTGGCTGTTCTGCTTGCGGATGTCATTTTTATAGAACAGTTTGAAACCGGCAAATTGAACAGGCTCTTTCCAAACATATGCTTTGTAGCTATCGTGTTTCAGTGAAGGCTCGCCCCAGCCGTCCATATCCATTACGATCTGCACATCCGGGTGAATTTTGATATTCTTGTAATTGGTCACCATGTTCTGGGTAAAGCGGTGCACTACCAGGATCTTGGGCGGCAGGTTATTGGCTTTGGTGAGGTTACTCAGGTAATCACTTACAAAATTCACGTCAGCGGCATCCATGGTACCGATCACAGAACCGGGTCTTTTTCCTGTTTTCATAGAGAACTCAGGATCGATACCCAGGTGCACGTGCGGCATTTTCAGGTATTGTTCCAATTGGGGAATTTCAGCCTGTACATTGCTGAAACCCACCTGCACATCCAGGAAAACCAGGGCGTTGATGCGCGCTGCCATTTTCAGGATGGAATCAATTTGTTTGAACGGCATGCGCAAACGGTATTTGCCGTCTTTGCCGGGAGCCCCCTGGGCAGTTACGGCAATATAATGAAGGGCAGGCTGAACCGGCATTGCAGGGTCGGCAGCTTCCCATTTTTTACATTCAGCACCCAGTTTTTGCAGCATTTCATCTGGTGGGTACTCACCCAGTACACCCATATTCTTTGAATACAGGTTACCATAATAGGCTACAATTCGTTTATAAGGAAGAATAGCGCCTGCGTTTGGATAAGGCGTTTTAACGGGCCAGCGGCCGGAAGAATCACCATTCGCCAGGTGCAGGTTATTGCGATCGAAAAGGGCTGAGTCGAGCGTTAAGGCAGGCTTGGTTACATCGGCAACAGCAGGCTTTTCTTCTACTTTTGGCTTTGCTGTTGAATCGGATGTTTGGGCATTAGAAGAATTGGCTTGTCCATTGGAACAGGCATTCATAATAAACGGCAGACAGGCTGCCACAACCAGGCGACTTGGGCGCGTGAACCAGGTTATTGATTTCATTGCGTGTGTTACTATTTTGTACGTTTTATCAAAGGAAAATCAGCGGGCGAAATTAAGTTAAAACAAGTGATGAAAACAAGCTGTTTATAAGTTTCAGCATGCTTTCACACCGTTATAACTAATAACTCTTAGTAACGCCGGCCAATAACTTTTAGTGTCTTTTTTGAGCGGAGCTCTAACCAAATTCTAATTGTTCCCAATTGCTTTGCTGAAAAAGTTAGCAAAGCTGCAATCTGTTGAATACCAGTACCTATAATAGAAAGTCAATCCGGGCGCGGGTTCCACCCAAAACCTTTTTTACCCCTGCTATTGCACAATCCGGGAAACTTGTGTAGTTTTAATAAAACCCATTCGTATATGAAAACGAAAATCGGATTGTTTACAGTCCTTCTTGCCGCTGTAGCCGCCGTACCCGCTCTGGCACAAAACACTACTGCAAAGTATGTTAGTAATAAAACCACAGCTACGCAGGCACCGGCACAACCCATGATCAATTTTGTGAACCAAAAGCCAACGATCGATTCAATGGTATCTGGTATTGATGCAAATAATTATTTGGATCATGCTTCTTTTCGTGGTAAAGCGCGTGAAGGAAAATACTGGGTTGAATTGTTCTACAGCAAGGCCAACAGAGAGATCATGAAAGCCAACTTCGTGTTTACAACAGATTCGTTGAATTTTAGCCGGTGTTATTATTTCAAAAATAATAGCGTTACTAAAGTTTTCGACAACAACACTACCAATTATTACCAGGTTGGTAATGTAGTGTTAACTGACCAGGGCACCGTTGCGCCTTCAGTTACGTCAAAGAAGTTCACTGAGTTAATCGCTGATACTTTCCAGGCGTTATCAGCCGGCTGTTTCCAATAGTAGATAGCCGAACTTCCGTTTTAGCAACACTGTTATTGATTAAGAAGATATTTCTCTGCTTTTGCCCGAACTCGCAAGCATCTGGTACATGCTTGTAAGTTCGGGTAAAACATTTTTAGTCTGAACTGGGATATATGGGATGAATGGGATCAATGAGATAGGGATCCTTTTCCCGCTCATCTCATTAATCCCAAAAATCCGGTTCAGACATTTACTTACCCGTGATATCGATGGTTGCAGCGGTCAGTCCTGCTGATTGCGCCTGCAATTTTATGATCCCTGGTTTTCCGTTTGACTGTACTACTGCCAAACACAATCCATTGAAAGCTTTGTGTTCGCTGCCTTTAAATGATTCCAGACTGGTTTGGCAACCATTATCAACGCCGGCAATAAACCCCGGACCGCTTACTTTAAACTGAATATTATTGGCAGCATCGGGCACCAGGTTGCCGTCTTTATCTACCACTTTTACCGTTACAAACGACAGGTCTTTTCCATCGCCTTTGATGGCGCTTCTATCGGCCTGTACAATCAGCTTCGCCGGCTCACCGGCAGTTTTTATCACCTGGGAGGCCACTGCTTTTCCGTTCTTTTTTGAGATGGCTTCTACCCTGCCTGCTTCAAATGGCACCCGCCACATTACATACAGGTCATCACCGGTTTTCTTTTTAACGCCCTGCGATCTTCCATTGATGAACAGTTCCACTTCATCGGCATTATTATAATAGGCCCACATGTCAATCATTTGTCCTGGTTTCCAGTTCCAGTGCGGAAACAAATGCAACACATTTTTGGTGGTGAACAAACTTTGGTACAAATAATAAACATCTTTCGGAAACCCGGCCAGGTCAACAATGCCAAAGTAAGAACTGCGGGCGGGCCAGAGATACGGTGTTGGTTCGCCTATATAATCAAAACCCGTCCATACAAACATGCCACTGACGCTTTCATATTTTAAAAACGCTTTCAACGTGGTCAGGTGGGATGATCCCCAGGGCGTGTAACAGTTTTCATAAGCAGAACAGGTAAGATCGGGATTGGCGTTTTTGAGGGGAATGTCCCAGCGTTGCGGCCAAACGCGCATGCTGTCTGATGGCAGATCATAATGCCCTCTTGATTGAATTGCCGATACCGATTCAGTTACAATGAACGGTTTACGTCCCCATTTCTTTTGCACATGTTCCGGCATCCAGATGCCCTGGTTGTAATTATAACCAATCAGGTCATTGATGCCCGATCGCAACAGCTGGTTATTATCGTCTGTATGATTGTTGGCGGTAACGGTGGGCCGGTCGTCGAGACTGCGTACGATTTTTTGCATTTCGCGCAGCAACACCACGCCGGCGGTGTCACCGCCTTTCGCATGTTGTTCGGGAATTTCATTACCCAGGCTCCAGATAAATACAGAGGGGTGATTGCGGTCGCGCAATACCTGGTCTTTCAGGTCCTGCTTGTACCATTCGTCAAAGTCTTTGCTGTAATCGAAATCTACCTTGCGCTGCTTCCACATATCAAACGCTTCGTCCATAACAATAAAACCCATTTTATCGCACAGGTCGAGCAATTCAGGCGCCGGTGGGTTATGCGAGGTTCGAATACCATTCACCCCCATGCCTTTCAGGATCTGTAATTGCCGCTCTATAGCCCGGGTATTGATGGCTGTTCCCAAACAACCCAGGTCGTGGTGATTGCATACGCCTACAATTTTCACGTGTTTTCCATTGAGGAAAAATCCCTTGTCGACATCGAATTTATAACTGCGAATGCCAAATGTGGTGGTATACTCATCGGTGACCTTTCCTTTGCTCATCACTTTCGTAACCGCTTTGTAGAGATAGGGATTTTCCAGGCTCCACAGAACAGGCGCTGCTATACTGAATGTTTGCGGAAGGGTTTGTAAAGAACCGACATGCAGGCCTTTTTGTGTTTGCGTGCCCACAGGGGTGCCTGCTGCATTGATAATGGTTGTGGTAACATCACAATACTCGCCCGTGCCGGTTAATGAAGTGGTGACGGTAACTTTTGCCGAGGAAGCAGACACGGAGGGCGTAGTTACGTAGGTACCCCAGTTCTCAATATTGGTAGTGCCGGTTTTCACCAGCCATACATTGCGATAAATACCGCTGCCGCTGTACCAGCGGCTGTTGGGCTGCTGGCTGTTATCTACTTTTACGGCAATCACATTCTTTCCGCCATAATTCAAAAATTGCGAGAGCTCATAACGGAATGAAATATACCCGTTCGGCCGCATGCCCAGCGAATGTCCATTGATGAACACTTCGCTGTTGCGGTATACGCCGTCAAAATCTATATAAATGATCCTGCCTTTGTCGGTTGCAGGTATCGTAAATGTTTTGCGGTACCAGCCCAGCCCGCCGCGTAAGCAGCCACCGCTGTTATTGGTAGGACTTGTTGAATCGAATGGCAGCTCGATGCTCCAGTCGTGCGGCAGGTTCAGCTTACGCCAGGAGGCATCATTAAAATCGGCGTCTTTAGCATGGGCCACCTCACCCAAATGAAAGGTCCAGTTGTTATCAAAGTCTTCCCGCACCCGCGCTGATTGAGCATACAGGGAATATTGAAAAAACAGGATACTGATAACGAGTAATGAATATCGACTACGCTGCATGGTATTTATTTTCGGCAGCTAAAATACATATACCGTACCAATATCCTGGTATGCAAATGTTACAGTTTGGGGTTATTTTATATCCGGAACGGGGAACAGGATGCCGCCAAACAGCAGGTATGCCCATAACAAGGTCCAGAGGATGTTAAAGAACTGCGCCCCGATAAATGCCAGCGCCGGGCGGCCGCCTTCGGTTTTTACCAGGTCGCCAAACCGGGCTTCCAACCCAATAGATACAAAGGCAAGGGCAAACCATATGGTGCGAAGCCCTTTTAGTGTTCCACCTACATTGGCAGTAAGAGTTGTAGGGATCAGAAAAGAGAATACCAGGGAAGCAGCCACAAAGCCCAACACAAATTTTGGAAAGCGTTCCCATACCACGCCTATGCCCGGCGTTTCTGTCGTTTGTGACGTTGGGTTTTTGCGGTATGTCCACCAGATGGCTATGAAGAACGCAGCCACGCCAATCAATACATTCTGGGAGAATTTAACGATCACCCCGGCTTTGGCGGCCTTCTCCCCTACCAGTTCGGCCGCAGCTGATACAGTGGCCGTTGTATCCAGGGTTCCACCCAGCCAGGCGCCGCCAACGATCTCCGGCATATGCAGCACCTTAATGAGCCAGGGTTGCAACACCATCATGGGAACCGCTACCAGCAGCACGATCGTGGTTACATACGACAATTTCTTTTTATCGCCTTTAATGGCGCCGGCGGCCACAATAGCTGCGGATACGCCACAAATGGCCACAGCCGAGGCAAGGATAACGCCAAATTCATCGTCTACTTTTAATTTCCGGCTTATCCATAACGCTACAAACCAAACGACGCTCACCACCAGCACCGATTGCAAAAGACCGGGCATACCGGCTTTAATGATATCAGTGAACAAAGTGCCGGCGCCCAGGATGATCAATCCGGTTTTTATAAAGAATTCCGAGCGGGCTGCCTCTTTCAGCCAAACAGGTAATTTAATTACATTACCAAACAACAAACCCAGTACCAGGGCAAAGATCACATACTCCAATCCGTAATAATCAACCAGTTTATTACCTGCAATCACCTGCGCAATAATGGCCAGTACATAGATCAGGGAGAACCCTGCCGCAAAATTCTTAATGCTGCCACCTGATAAACCAATGGCGGTTCCACTCAGTACCAGGATGATTAACCAGGTTTGAAGGATCAACAGCATATTTTTAAACGATAATACTTTATCGGTCAATTCACTGGTATTCGCCCATTGATACACCGGCAATTGCAATTTGAAACCGGTCACCAGCGTGGTTAAGAGCAGGATGGCAATGATGACGAAACCGCCAATGGTCACGGCCCAGATGTCTTCTGTAAATGCTGCAAAGAAGGGTTTCTTTGTGGGAACAGGTTCATGGGTTATTTCGCTGGTTGTTATGTTGTTTACGTTTACATTCTGGTACGACATGTTATAATTATTTATTAGCTGTAGGGATCCCGTTAGTTAAGTTAATATTTTCTGTTTAATCTTTCTTTATATCAATTGCAAATACATCGTGCAGGGCTTTGCGTGCTGCATGATAGCCGCACATGCCATGTACCCCCCCGCCCGGTGGCGTTGAGGAGGAACAGATGTATATTCCATTGGCTGGTGTGGTGTAAGGCGACCAGCGGATAGCCGGCCGGGTATACAATTGCCTGAGGTCGATAATGCCACCATTGATATCGCCGCCGATATAGTTAGGATTATATGCTTCCAATTGCTGTGTATTGAAAGTATGCCGCGCCAGGATCAGGTCTTTGAATCCCGGGGCAAACCGCTCCACCTGGTTTTCGATGGCAGTTGTCATATCGTTGGTGGAACCATTTGGTACATGGCAATAGGCCCAGGCTGTGTGTTTACCAGCGGGGGCCCGTGTTGCATCAAACACACTCGGTTGGGCGAGTAATACAAATGGCTTCTCCGGGTGGACACCTGCTGAAGATAACCGTTCACTTTCAACGATCTCTTCTATCGTATTTCCTATGTGCACGGTTCCAGCCTGGCGACATTCGGGCGCCGTGAACGGGATTGGTTCCTGCAATGCCCAGTCAATTTTAAATACGCCCATGCCATACCGGTATCGCTGTAATTGTTTTGTATATGTTTGGGAGAACCGGTCACCGGCGATCTGTAATAATTGTTTTGGCGTAACATCGAACAACACCGCTTTTGCTGCCGGCAACTGATTGATTGAACTTATATAACTGTTCGTTTCTATTTTTCCGCCTAATGAAACAAAGTAGGATGCGAGTGCATTGGCTATAGATGCCGATCCGCCTTTTGGTACCGGCCAGCCTTTTAGATGACCAGCCGTCATTAAAACCAAACCAATAGCCGAAGTGGCTGCATTGGTCAATGGTTGTATGGAATGCGCCGCCATGCCGGCCAACAAACCTTTTGCTTTTGCCGTATGAAATTCACGTGATAAATAGTTGGCGGAAGTCAATGCCTTCAGTCCGAACTGAGCCATCGACAAAGGATGTTTGGGAAAATGGAAAGGGCCCAGGATATCAGGCGCTATCTCGGGCCAGATCTTTGTTATTGGTTGGATCAGTTTTATATAGGCTTGTTCATCTTTGCCCAGCAACCGGGCAGTTTCTTCAATGGATGTCTTCAGCACCGCTGCCGTGCCATCATCAAAGGGATGCGCAGCTGCCACATCGGGGTAAATAAATTCCAGCCCATGTTCCTGCAACGGCAATTGCGACATAAACGGAGAGGCCACGGCCATGGGATGGATGGCCGAGCAAATATCATGTAAATAGCCGGGCAGGGTAATTTCAGCCGTGCGCAATCCACCGCCAATTGTTTCCTTCCCCTCCAGCAACAGCACCGATACCCAGGCCTGTTGTAAAGTGATGGCGGCAGCCAGTCCATTAGGTCCTGCTCCTACTACTATAGCGTCGTATGTGCTCATTACATTCATTTATTAATCGTGAATCGGTCTCGGCTAAGCCGAGAGCAATCGGCAATCAGCAATCGGCAATCGGCAATCGGCAATCGGCAATCAGCAATCGGCAATCGGCAATTTGGCCTCGCGATAATACTCAAACTCTTAATTTTTCAACCTTCCAATCTCCTACTTCCTATCTCTTATCAATTGTTTCCTTTATCAACCCTTTCAACTCTATCAACCGCCTACTTTCTTCCTCTAAACCATCTTCTACCTCGTTAACTTGTCAACTTGCCAACTTGTCAACTTGTTAACTTGTCAACTCGTCAACTCCGCCTTAAACAACACCCGCCCATCCCTCTCTATTAACCACGAAGTAACCGGATTCAAATGATACCCACCCATATCTTTTCCTCTTGCATCGATCAATTGCTTCATGGTTGGCTGCATATAACCAGTTTCATCAATGGCACGGCTCATCAATTCGGCTGCGCCGCCTTTCCATTCCCATAAGTAACGGAAGGCCGTATGTGCTTTATCCAACACCGGGTCCTGTAATCTTGCATCGTTCCAGGTTTTGCCGCCATCGGTGCTTACTTCCACTTTATAAATTTTTCCGCGGCCGCTCCAGGCAATGCCACGAATTTCCATCCAGCCTTTTTGCAGCTGTTGCGGATAAGCGGGGTATGTAATAATAGAGCGCGCATCCATTACAAAGCTAAACTGTCTGACCTTTCCATCTTTCACGCCCTCGGTATATTTGGCCGTTTCTTCCCGCGTCATAAATGGCTGGTCGCTTAACTCGATCCGCCGCAACCATTTTACACTGGTATTTCCCTCCCAACCAGGCAGCAATAATCTGGCCGGGTAACCCTGCTCGGGGCGAATTGCTTCCCCATTCTGAGCGTAGGCGATCATGGCGTCTTCCCAACCTTTGCTCACCGGTATACTGCGCGACATAACAGCCGCATCTGATCCTTCTGCCAAAAACCAGCTGGCCGTGGTCTTTACGCCTACTTCCCTGAACAGCGTCGACAACATGACGCCTGTCCATTCACTTTGACTGGTGAGACCGCAAATTTCCTGGGGCGTCATTTCTTCTTTACCGCCCCGGTAATTACCTGAACATTCTACAAAGAAGATCCGGGTCACAGATGGAAAGCGTTTAAGATCGGCCAGCGAAAACACCAGCGGCTTTTTTACCATGCCGTGTAGGGTCAGTGAATAACTGTGGGGATCAATCACCGGCACACCGGCATGATGCCGCTCATAATGCAGGTCTGATGGAGTGATGGTCCCAAACAGGTCCTGCAGCGGGGTACGGGAAGATGTATCCGAGGGCTTTTTTACGAGCGTTTCAAATTTCGACCGCGTGCCCAGCACGCCCGGTGGTGGCCCCTGTACTTTTGTAGGATCACTTATTTTTAACTCAGCCTGCGTAATGGCTTTTTGCACCACTTGTCCGTAGGATGACTTCAATAATACCACGGCCGCAGTAGCAGCGCCACCCAGCAATACTCTTCTGCTGATGGATTTACCCTTTGATCCTTTATCCTGATCTATCTCCTTTTTATCTCCTTTCATTTGCATTTTCGAATTTTTACCATTGTTCAACGTACTTCAGGTCCACCCTTTCGATCATCAGGGATGAACCGGTTTTGCGCCGGCATCACCACCATAGGTAATGTTTTTGCATTCATCACTTCCTTTTCACCGATCACTTTATTCGCCTGCAACAGGAAGGCCGTCAGCTGATACACTTCTTCATTGGTCAATGAACCTGGTTCATTATAGGGCATGGCCCGCCGTACATAATCGAATAACGTGGTGGCATAAGGCCAGTAATTACCGATGGTTTTGTTTTTGCCCGGCTTCGTACTGATCAAAACCGGCCCCAACAGTTTTGCCTCGGGTGAAGTTGTATCTGTACCATGACAGGCCACGCATTTGGACAGATAGATGGCTTTGCCTGCTATGGCGCTGCCTTCACCTGCCGGCAACCCGGTTCCATCTGGCCGCACATCTATATCTATCTTTTTAATTTCCTCAGGGGAAGCTGGCCGGCCGAGCTGAAAGCTGGACGGCCAGTTGGTTGAGTCTATTTTTATAGTTTTACCTTCTGCAGTTACTATAACATGCAGCGAGTCACTATTACTATTACACGACCACACAATAAGATAACTACAAACGATCCATAATTTGTTCATACCCTTGCTTAATATTTTCCTGCCTGTAAACTACTTTCTGATAAAGCATATGGACGGTTAATACGATCGAGCACTACATAAATGGAATCTTTATTTTCGTTGACACCCGTTAAGATCACGCGTGATCCATCTGTTGTTTCGTAATGCAACAGCATCCGGTTGCGCTTTTCATTTTTGGGCGCTTCGGCAAATTCGCGGTCCCTCCTGGTTGATGCAGCCCGGTGATCGATCATCGCTACTTCATTACCAATGTTTTTCCAGGCTTCTTTTGGAATGAACTTATCCGCGGTATCCTTTTGCTTTGTTGTTTTTGCTTCTTTCTTTTTATTTCTATCTGAGTTCAGATTCTGATCAGTACCACCATCGCCGCCAACACCTGCTGCACGATTTCTTCTATCGGGGATGTCTTTGTATTTATCTTCCAGGTATAATACGTTGTTTACCGTATCGGCATAGTAATGAAACACCCGTTGTCCACCGCCTACGCCAGTCAATTCAAACGTGCGGTTGATATCGCGCTGCGGGTCGCCGCCGCCATTTGACAGATCAAGCGCTGTTGGTTTATTAATGCGGAAGGTAAGACTGCTCCATTTTTCAAAAGTGGCTTCCTGCCAACGAACCGTATCGAGCGGATTGTAAGCAATGGATTTATTGTTGATACGAAACTCCGTAACCGCATAATTTCCGCGCAATTGTTTTATTCCTGCAACTGAAGGTTGTTTATAGGGATCGTACAAGAAGTTTACGAGTTGTAAATAGAACAATACTACCAGGAAGATAAAGATGGTAGCGGCCTTCAATCCTACCCGGGCAAAGCGTTGCCATTTTGCGTTGAAAACGGGATAGAAATTCACCGGCACCGTATTCCTTTCCAGGATGAGCAGGTTGTATATTTTCGGTACATCCTGTACTAATAAAAATGCAGCCAGCAATACAAAATAACTGCTGTACACATGCACGCCGCCATCATAGGCAAAATTCACATACACAATATCGCCGAGCGCACCAAACAACAGGATAGAACCAATTGTGGTTGTACGTCTGAAGAATAATAAAGAACCAGCTGCTACTTCCACCACCCCGGCAAAGATCTGGTACCAGGGTACAATACCGATAGATAACCAATACAATTTCTGGGCGGTCATATCCCCTACATTGGTGTTCAGCACACCCCAGGAGGGATAAGGCATTTGCACCGGTAACAGTTTGGTGAAACCGAAACCAATGATACCAATCCCGGCTCGGTACCGTACTACTACCCGCAACCAGTAATACAACAGGTTGTATTCGGCGCGCGCTGTTTTACGACGGTTTACTATCCAGGTCCAGATAAAACCACCTGCTGTGGCTAGGATCAACGTAATGATCCAATTGGCATAACCCAGCAGCGTACTGCCAAACAATTTATTCCCAAACAGGTTGATGCCCGAACCAAAACGCGCAATATCATACAGGTCGCGGTAATGCAAATTGGTCCAGTCGATGTGAAGAAACAGCTTATACCACTCTGCACTATTCGGAATAGCAATACTGATAAAGAAAATAAAGGCTATTCTGAATAAGATCTTTTGGGTGGATGTCCATACTGAAGCAACCGGGGTGGTGGTTGAAGCAGCCTGGGTTTTTCCATTGCCGTTCACCGGCGTTGCCGGCGGCGCTGTTTCTATGTATGTATCTTGAACGAGTGACATAGTTTTGAATTTTTAAGACTACAGTTTTAATGATTTACTCCGTCCGGCACGTTCCACTTCTTTCAACAGGTATTTTTTATTGATCCGTTGTACCGTCGCAAATACCGAATCCCTGTTTTCATTTACCCCGTACAATTGAATTGTACTGTCATTGGGTCTTGTATAATGCAATTGCAACTGCTCATCCTTATAAAACTTATTCTTATTCTGCAGGGTCAGCAACTGGTTCACGGTATCTACGGTATAGCTGTAATAATGCCGGCCAATCGCGCCTTCCAGTTCATAGGTTTTGTCGGCATCGGCGGCATTGATCCTTTCCACATTGTTCGAATCGATGTGCACCGGTCTATTCGATCTTATACTGATCGTATTCCATTCTTCAAACACCACATCCTGCCAGCGAACCGGATCGAATCTGGAATAAGCGATGGTATCTGCATTGATGCGGAAATAACTTACATTGTAAATACCGGCAGTTTTTGGCAGCCCTTTTGTCACCGGAAACTGATATGGATCGTGCTTATAACCGGTGGCTGTTTTAAAACTATACAGCAATACAAAAAAGAAGACTGCGAACACTTTCAAACCAAAGCGTGCATATACCTGCCATTTGGCTGTAAAAACAGGGCGAAATCGATTTGGGGTAGTTGGTTTCTGTAATACCAACAGGGTAACGATCCGTTGCAGGTCCCAGCTCAACACAAAAAGCGCCAGTACGATCAAATATAAACTGTACACCACTTCCCCGCCTTCGTAGGCGATGTTCGACATAAACACATTGCCCGTGAACAACAAAATGACCACCGCGCCAACCGATGCTGTTTTTCTATACAGCAATAACAACCCGGCTACTACTTCCACCAAACCCAGAAAGCTTTCATACCCCGGTACAATACCCAAACTGATGGAGAATAATTTCCACCGGGTAAAGTCGCCATAGTTAGTATTGAGGTTACTCAATGATGGGTAGGGTGATTGAAGCGGAAACACTTTAATGAACCCATAAGCAATAACGCCGATAGCCAGTCTGTATCGAACGATCGCTCTTATCCAGTAATACAGGTTATTATAGGTGACTGTGCGATTACTATCAACAACTGTCCAGATGATAGCACCAATGGCAGCGATCGCAGCCACCATACCCCAGCCGGCAAAGCTTTGCGCACCGGAAATAAACTGTGGCATATAGTGTGCGAGCTGGAAGATATCGCCATACTTCAAATGCGCCCAGTTTATGGCAAATACCTGTTTGTAATACCCCCAGTCGAATGGCACCGCCTGCACCAGAAAATAAATAAAGAAAAAACGGAAGGCAATTTTTTCATAGCCTTTCCATTGGTTTGTATGTTGCGCATTCATGGTGTGACTATTTTATTAGTAATTGAAATTCTGTTCCAGCGAACCATCTATCAGTACTTCTGTGGCGGGAATCGGCAACACGTATTTGTTCTTATCGGTAACCCCCAACACAGCCGCGGCACGATTGGTACGCACCAGGTCGAACCAGCGGTGCGGCTCAAACGCAAACTCTATCCTTCTTTCATTTTCGATGGCCAGTAAGATGTCCTCCCGGGTAGCCGCTGTGCTGGCAGTGAGCCCGGCACGACTGCGCACGGCATTCAGATCGGCCAGGGCCCCGGTAAGATCTTTAAGTTGGGCACGTGCTTCGGCCCTGATGAGGTATTGTTCTGCTATGCGCAATACATAGGCAGGGTCTATGGCCGGACTGCGATAGTACAGGTTACCATACCACAATCCCTGTGCAGTTTTGGCTACCAGCACATTGCGGTTGCCGCCGATAGCAGCATCATTTACCAGCGTCAAAAACGCATCGCCGGGCGCCCATTGACGTGTTCCATTGTTCGCAGGCGGCTGCCATTGATTGCGATGTCCATTTGTATAGGTAGTACTGTACGACAGTTCGAATACAGATTCAGGTGTGGCCACTACATTGTTGGCGAAAAAAGCGCTATAGGGTTTTACCAGGTTGTAATTCGCGGCATCGCCAATGAGTTTGGTAGCATAACTTTCTGCCAGCGCCCATTCGCTTTGATACAAATGATATCGTGCCCGCAAAGCCCAGACTGTTTTTTTGGTGGCGCGGTAACGGTTGGTGGTTTCAGGCAACAGCGGCTCGGCAGCAGTAAGATCACTCAACACCTGCGCATAGGTGTCTGCCACGGAACTGCGCCTGATACCATTTTTATCATTGGCGGAATTGGTGGGCGTTAATGCCAGTTGCACGCCGCCCCAGGTACGCACCAGGTCAAAGTAGGCCAGCGCCCTTACGAAATAGGCCTCACCCGTTAACTGATCCTTCAAAGCGTCTGTTAACAGCGGATCGGCAACATTGGGCACTTTGGCGATGATGTGGTTCGCCCGATTAATGGTAGCATAAATGGCGCTCCATGCAGATGCAACGTTGGCGTTATCGGCCCGCACGTTATGCGAAATAAATTGTTGCACGATAGATTGCGAGCCCGTCCATTGTACGTTGTCGCCCGACAAATAACCAATAGATTGAAACGTAACGCCATAATACCCGTCGGCGGATAAAGCGCGGTACAACCCGCGGGTGGCGGTTTCTGCAGAGGTTTTATCAACGATCGTTTGTCCATCTGAAACCGAATCAACCGGCTGCACTTCCAGGAACTTTTTGCACGATACCAGCAACAAAGTTGACAATGCCGGCATGAGATATTTAAATGAATTCATGTCAATAATTTTTTGAGAAGTTTACAACGTAACATTAACCCCGAACTGAACCGTGCGCGGTTGCGGTGGGGTACCCAGGTCGAGACCCTGTACATTTTGAGCACCGGTTACATTCGACTCGGGATCGGGCCCGGTGTATTTTTTGATCCACAATAAATTGCTGCCAACAAAATACAGGCGAACACCCTGCAGGTGCGCTTTGGTAACAATGCGCTGCGGGAGGGAGTACCCAAACGTTACCGAACTTAATTTTATAAAGGAACCATCTTCGAGAAAACGGCTGTTCTGTTCCAACGTATAGTTATTTCCGTAGGCAGTCAGGCGGGGCACATCGGTGATATCACCGGGTTTTTGCCATCTCTTCAACTGACTGGCAAACAATACCCGGTTCGCATCGCGGGTTCCCCCACCCTCGCCAAAAAAGCGATTGAGGTTAAAGATCTTGTTGCCATATTGATAAGAGAAAGCAATACCCAGGTCAAAATCTTTATAGCGCAGGTTATTGGTAATGCCTCCAAAGAATTTAGGGATGGCGCTGCCAAGGATCTGGCGATCGGCCGTGTTAATGGAACCATCTTTCACTACATCTTCAAATACGGCCGCGCCGGTCTGCGGATCAACATACTGTTGTTTGTACAACCAGAATGAATACAGGGAGTAGCC
>JAJKIL010000111.1 GCA_021154515.1 Niastella sp.
CCGAACATTTTATTCCCGCATTCAAACCAGCCAAAGAATTCGTTGCAGAAGTTAAAAAACTGCAATCAGTAAAAGAAGATCAGCCAAACCCGGATGATGAGATGTAAATTTGTTGCTTAAATGAATTGATTCTTGAAAAAGCAACAACTGGTCCTCGTAGGCAGTGGAGTCGTGCTCCTGTGTCTGATCTACTTTTTTGGTAATACCATTCCCCCTAAAAAAAACCCTGGCGCTGTTGCAGCAGCCGCCGGTCCAAAAGAAATAAGTTTTAATACCATTCTGGAAGCATCCAAGAAGCAACTGACTCCTGCCCAGCAGGCTCAGGTTGCCCAATTGGAAACGGCAGTGGTACGCGGTGACGTGAAGGAACAGCAGGAAAAGGTGTATAAACAGCTGGCCAACTTCTGGAAAGATACGGCGCATTTGCTCCTTCCCTACGGATATTATACTGCAGAAGCCGCTAAATTGGAAAATTCTCAAAAAAGTCTCACCTTTGCTGCCCAATTCTTTTTAGAGGGCATTCGCCGCCAGGATAACCCGGAGTTACAGCGGTGGATGGGAATTGAAGCTAAAGAGTTATTTGAGAAAGCGTTACAAATTGCACCGGATAATGATTCGTTGAAAATTGGCCTCGGTAGCTGTTATCTGCTCGGAGGCATCAGCGACTCACCCATGGAGGGAATTATGAAGATCAGAGAAGTGGCTGAACGGAATCCGGAAAATATGTATGCGCAATTTATGCTCGGTTTGGGCGGAATGATCTCGGGGCAGTTTGATAAAGCAAGTGAACGCCTGCTGAAAGTAGTGCAACACCAGCCGGAGAATGTGGAAGCGATTTTGATGCTGGCTGAAGCCTACGAACGGCAAAACGACAAGGCAGGTGCAATGAAATGGTATAAAGAAGCCAAAAAGCACATTCACAATGCCGATGTAGTTAACGAAATCGACGAACGGATTAAATTACTTGGTAATAAATAATTAAACCTGTCCGTAAAGACATTAGAAACAGTATTATTTAATTTTAAACTCATTGGTGTAATATGCCTTGTGGTAAAAAAAGAAAGCGTCATAAAATAGCCACGCATAAGCGTAAAAAAAGATTAAGAAAAAATCGGCATAAGAAGAAGAACCGCTAGTTTTATCTTCTTGAAAAAGGTCGCGCCATTCGGCGAGGCCTTTTCCTTCTTTCGCTGAATCTAGTTATGTTGTCATTTATTACAGGCTCTTTAGGTTACTTACTTTGCTGATACTGATACCTGACAACTGATTCCTCTTCAGCACCTTTCCTTGTAGTGATGAGATGGTTTAGACGGTATAAAGACAGTACACGTGAATAAGGAACTAATTATAAATGCAGTACCTCAGGGTGTTGAAATCGCCCTATTAGAGGACAAGAAACTCGTGGAATTGCATCATGAAAAAGCTGATGCAAGCTTCGCGGTGGGAGACCTATATCTTGGAAAAGTAAAGAAACTCATCCCCGGACTAAATGCTGCATTCGTAGATGTAGGTTTTGAAAAGGATGCCTTCCTTCACTATACAGACCTCAGCCCATACGCACGATCGTTGTTGAAATTCACCACACAGGCTATTAATGATAACAGCCCGCAGGGATTCAACTTCGCCACCTTCCAGGTTGAACCGGAAATTATTAAAACCGGTAAGATCAACGAAGTATTAAGCGGTAAGCCGAATATTCTGGTCCAGATATTGAAAGAACCCATTGCAGCCAAAGGCCCCCGCCTTAGCTGTGAAATTTCCCTTCCCGGACGTTTTGTAGTAATCACTCCTTTTAATGATATAGTAGCCGTTTCCCGGAAGATCCATTCTGCCGAGGAAAGAAAACGGTTACAGAAGATAGTGGAGGCTATTAAACCCAAAAACTTTGGGGTAATAGTTCGTACCGCTGCCGAAGGAAAGAATACTGCCGAACTCCATGAAGACCTTGCCGAACTGGTTGAAACCTGGCAAACTATTCAGGGAAATTTAAAGGGTGCAGTGGCTTCCGCCAAGATATTGAGTGAGCAAACAAAAACCACCAGTATCTTACGCGATCTGTTGAATGAAGACTTTAACCGGGTTGTTGTAAATGACCGCAATATTTATAACGATACCCGCAACTACATTCAACGTATTGCCCCCGAAAAAGCAGAGATAGTCTCGTTTTATAATAATGGGCTGCCCATTTTTGACCAGTATGGTATTACCAAACAGGTGAAAGCCGCTTTTGGTAAAACCGTAAACCTGCCCAGTGGCGCCTACCTCATTATTGAACATACGGAAGCCCTGCACGTAATTGATGTAAACAGCGGTTATAAAAGCGTTGGCAACAACCAGGAGCAAAATGCCCTGGAAACCAACCTGGAAGCTGCTGCAGAAATCAGCCGCCAGTTGCGGTTACGCGACCTGGGTGGTATTATCGTGGTTGACTTTATTGATATGAAGCTGCCCGATAATAAACGTAAGCTGCTGGAGGCTATGGAAGAATGTATGCGTCCCGACCGGGCCAAGCACGCCGTGCTGCCCATTTCAAAATTCGGGATCATGCAAATTACCCGGCAACGGATGAAACCTGAGATGAACATCAATACCCAGGAAGTTTGTCCCAGCTGCGCCGGAACCGGTAAAATTTCTTCTACCCTGCTGCTGGAGGATGAAATTGAAAAGAACCTCAGTTACCTCATTACCCATCAGCACAAGAACCTGAGCCTGGTTGTTCATCCCATTATGCATGCCTACCTTACCAAAGGCAGCCTGTTTAAGTCAAAACAATGGAAATGGAGATGGAAATATGGCCAAAAGGTTAAGATCAGGGAAAATACCAATTATCACCTCACCGAATTCCACTTTTTCGACAAACACGACGACGAAATCAAATTATAGCCTGAAGGCTACAGCCAATTGGCAATAAACAATTAGCAAAATTCCCGATAATCGGGAATTTTGTATTTATAGCTGTTTGCCAGGTAGGTATAAAAAAAACAAGATCGGGTAAGAATACCCGATCGAAATATAAAACCAGAAAGGCGTAGGGAAAAAAGTGAATCAGACATGCCAAAATTATCTGTAAAAATCTAACAGCCAAGGACAAATTGGTAAGTGTGCAGTTTTGGCAATAAGTGTGCAGTTATTGCCGATAAGTGTGTAACCAAAATCTCCAAATTACCTTGATCGCCTCCCTTTTTTACATTTTTTGCCTTCCGGATGCCGCTGTTTTGCTACATAACCAATTAATGTTCTTGCATTAAAGAAAAGCCACCCAATTGATAACAGACAATTTGTAATAACCAAAATCCTCAAATTCGAAGGGTCACCTAATAAGGTGATTCCGAAATTGGGGAAATCTTGAGAATTGATTATTACCTGTAATTTTTAGTCCCTGCTTCTGCCGCCCAGGAAAATCATTATATATTGTACCAGCGTAGCTATAGAAGCCAAAGCAGCCACCACATACGTCAGGGCAGCCCATTTAAGCGCGTCTTTTGCCTGCGGGTACTCCCGGGCGTCGGTAATATTGCTGCTATTTAACCAGGCTAAAGCCCTTCTGCTGGCATCCAGCTCAACTGGCAGCGTAATCACTGAGAATAAAGTAGTTAGACCAAAAAGTATAATACCGATCAGTAATAAGCCCGGGAAGGCGTGGATCATTAATACGCCCAGTAATAATATCCACTGTACAATGCCTGAACTGAACATTACCACAGGCACCAGCTTGCTACGCAGCGTTAGCCATTGATAAGCATTGGCATGCTGTACTGCGTGGCCGCACTCATGGGCCGCCACCGCTGCAGAAGCTACTGATATACCATTATATACGTCTGGGCTCAGGTTCACCGTTTTAGTGGCCGGATCGTAATGGTCGCTTAAAAAGCCGTTGGAAGATCTTACCTGAACGTCATATATACCATTATCGCGTAACATTTTCATTGCCACATCCCTACCCGTTAAACCAGCTGTCAGCGGCACCCGGCTGTACTTTGCAAATTTGCCTTTTAGCACCCCGGACACCACCATACTAATCACTATAAACAGGATCGAAACCATCCAAATTTCTGGTGTCATTTTTCTTACTCTTTTATTAATTAATAACAATAATCTATCAAATCAGTTACCATTTAATTTGAGTATTTTTTACGCCATTTTTCGTCAGAAACAGGGGTACTTTTTGTCATTATGTTAGCGTATAATCGCAGTGGGCTGACATTTTATCACAAGGGTTTTGACCGATTTCTTAAAATTGTATTAAAAAATGATTATCAACGCTTTATGGCACTAATTCACAAAACAGGGCAATCGTTTATAGGGTTTTTAATTTTATTCACAACCCCAAAAAATAATTTTGTTATGTGGCGCTTATTTGTAATTTAGTGCAAGAATTTAATGGGTTAGTAAGTAAGGGGTCAACAGCAATGTTGGCCTTTTTACTTTTTAGAAAAAGCCCCCGTTCTACCCCTCCTTTTTATCGTCATTTTCCGGTTATCTCATCATCAAAAAACGAATTGTTTCAATCATTCATTTATCATAACTATCATACCACCCTCCACGCTGTTTTTATCGCATCAACAATCATTCATCATTTCATCATCACTTCATTCATTAACTTTATCGCATGGCTAAAGTTAAAACAGCATTCTTTTGTTCTAATTGTGGATATGAAAGTGCAAAATGGTTGGGTAAGTGTCCATCATGCGGAACCTGGAATACATTTGTTGAAGAAGTAATTTCAAAACCTTCGGTTAAAAAAGAAAATGGCTGGGATGATTATCACGAAGAAACAAAATCGATCCGTACCATTCCATTAAGCAGCATCACCAGCAGTGAACAGATCCGCATTACAACATCCGATGCAGAACTTAACCGCGTATTAGGTGGCGGTATAGTACCCGGCAGTATTGTACTGATCGCTGGCGAACCCGGTATAGGTAAATCAACATTGTTTTTACAAAATGGTTTACAATTACAGAATAAAACTGTGTTATATATCAGCGGTGAAGAAAGCGAACAACAAATAAAGATGCGGGCCGACCGCCTGAATATAAAGAATGATAACTTTTACCTGCTTACTGAAACAGTAACACAAACTATTTTCCAGGAGATCAAAAAATTAAGACCAGACCTGGTTATCGTTGATTCCATTCAAACCATTCAATCGCCCTACATTGACTCGTCACCGGGAAGCATATCCCAGATCAGAGAATCGGCTGCCGAGTTTCAACGCTTTGCCAAGGAAACCAATACGCCGGTATTCCTCATCGGTCATATCACTAAAGATGGAAGTATTGCCGGTCCTAAAATACTGGAGCATATGGTTGATACCGTATTGCAGTTCGAAGGTGACCGTCATTACGCCTATCGGATTTTACGAACCATCAAGAACCGGTTCGGCAGCACATCGGAATTGGGCATTTATGAAATGACCGGCGATGGCATGCGCGGCGTAAATAACCCAAGCGAAATATTAATGACGCCGAAAGAAGATCGCCTGAGTGGTATTGCCATCGCTGCAACAATTGAAGGCATGCGTCCGTTGCTGATTGAAGTGCAGGCATTAGTTACCCAATCTGTGTACGGAACGCCACAACGCACCGTCTCAGGTTTCGATCTGCGCCGCTTGCAATTGCTGCTGGCGGTACTGGAAAAGAGAGGAGGCTTTCATTTCGGCGTAAAAGATGTTTTTTTGAACATTGCAGGTGGTTTGAAGGTAGAAGACCCCTCGATCGATCTCGCCGTTTTATGCGCTCTCCTGAGCTCCTATGAAGATGTTCCTTTACCGCAGCATGTTTGTTTTGCCGGTGAAGTTGGATTAAGCGGAGAAGTACGAGCCGTTCATCGCGTAGAACAACGTATAGCAGAAGCCGAAAAACTCGGTTTCGAAAAGATCATCGTTTCGCGGTACGGACAAAAATCAATAAGTAAACAATCCGGTAACATTGAAGTAGTTCCCATGGGACGGGTAGAGGAAGTGTATCAGTATTTGTTTTAAAGGTTTTCACAAAAACATATAAGGCCCGGGTAGTAGCAGTTAAACATCTGCTATGTTAAAAAAAGCATTACATCCTTTATTGCATCTTTTTATCCCCCATCATTGCGCCGGTTGCGGCAGTGATATTATGAGCCGGCAACAGGTTTTATGTATGCATTGCATTAACCGGTTGCCCGTCACGGGGTTTCATCGACATGCCAACAATCCCATAGAAAAAATTTTCTGGGGCCGCATGCCGGTCACCGCTGCCGCCAGTTACCTGTACTTCTCAAAAGATTCGTTGCTACAACACATTGTTCATGAGTTAAAGTACAAAGGCAATAAAGAGCTGGGCTTATTTTTAGGCCTTAAAATGGGCGAAGCGTTGTTACAAACCCAGCGCTTTCAACATCTCGATGCCCTGGTGCCTTTACCGCTGTTTGCAGCCCGGCAACGAAAACGGGGCTACAACCAGGCCTCACTCCTTTGCAAGGGCATGGCGACCATTTTATCGCTTCCTGTACTTGAACAAATAATTCACCGCCGTACTTCAAGCGAAACGCAAACAAACAAGAACCGCATCAACCGCTGGCTGAATATGCAGGGCAAATTCGAATTACAGCAACCTGAGGCCATTAGCGGCAAACATATATTACTGGTTGATGATGTAATAACCACCGGTGCTACCCTGGAAGCCTGCGGCCAGGAATTGTTAACCGCCCCCAATACCCGCTTAAGTATAATGACTATGGCCTTTACCGTAAAGTGAACATGAATCGGGAATCTGCCTTTTGCCTTTTGCCTTAAACGTGTATTTTTACAGAACATGAAATATATACTTGTTGCTATACTACTTACCGGCATCCTGATATCCTGTAAAAAGGAATCATTTATAACCAGCAGCACGGCATCGCTGAATACCAGCACCGACAGCCTTCATTTTGATACCTTATTCACCACTACAGGCTCTACTATCAGGTACTTTCGCATTTACAATAACAATAATCAAAAGCTGCGTTTAAGCAAAGTGGCACTTAAAGGGGGCAATGCGTCTTATTTCAGGATCAATGTCGATGGTACACAAGGCCCCGAAGTAAACGATATTGAAATGGATGCCAACGACAGTATTTATGTTTTCGTAACCGTGAAGATCGATCCTACCGTTGCCAACCTGCCTTTTGTGGTTCAGGATAGCATTCTCATAGATTATAACGGCAATCAACGCTGGATCCAACTGGATGCCTGGGGACAAAATGCCAGTTTCATGCGTTCAAGATTGGTGACCGGCAATGTTACCTGGACCAACACAGTACCCTATGTTATCCTGGGTGGTTTGCTCATCGATAAAAACGCCACCCTCACCATTGAAAAAGGATGCCGCATCTATATGCATGCCGATGCGCCGTTCGTTGTTGATGGCACGCTAAAAGTTACCGGTGAAAAATACGACAGCACCCGCGTGGTGTTCAGGGGCGACAGGATCGATGATCCTTATCGCAATTTCCCCGGCGGCTGGCCCGGCATTTATTTTCGCGAAACAAGTAAAGACAATACCCTGCAATACGCCAACATCCTGAACGCCTATCAGGGTATAGTAGCCGAAAAACCTTCTGTAAATGCCAACCCCAAAGTATTCCTCAGCGAATGCGTGGTTGATAATTGTTACGATGCCGGTATCCTGGGCGCCCAAACAAACATTAAAGCCCAGAACTGTTTGGTAAGCAATTGCGGGAAAAACATCTTTTTAGGTTACGGCGGCACTTATGATTTTTCACACGTAACCGCTGCTACCTGGTCAAATACATACCTCCTGCATAAAGACCCCGTACTGGTAGTAACCAATTATTACAAGGACGGTAACACCGTAAATACTTCAAACTGTACAGCCAATTTTAAAAATTGCATCTTCTGGGGCGAGAACGGCACAACCGAAGATGAAGTAGTGACTGATAAACAAGGTACATCCGTTTTCAATGTCAATTTCCAGAACTGTTTATGGAAGGTGAAGAACCAGCCGGCTACTATTACCGCCACCAACATCATTGCCAATCAATCCCCTTTATTCGACAGCATTAATACACAATTAAAATTTTACGATTTCCGGTTGAGCGAAAATTCCCCGGCTCTTAATGCAGGCATTAATTTAGGCATTGCCAACGACCTGGATGGAAAGCCAAGACCCGTGGGCAGCAAACCAGATTTAGGTTGTTATGAAAGACAGTAGCAACTAGTTAGCCTTATGCTGGATTTCCATTTCACCTTTTCATATTTGCTGATTTTCACATTGTTTAGCCGTTAACCATATTTTTGCATGAAAGCAACCAATTTAGTATCATCTTTGTATAGTACACATTGCCAGTCAACATACACTATACTTTAAATTTTATCAATTATGATACGTTTATTGCTTGCATCCCTGCTTTTTATCGTGGCCCATTCTATTTACGACTTTAAGGTCCCTGCATTGGATGGCGCAGGCACTATCGACTTCAAGAAATTCAAAGGCAAAAAGATCATGATCGTGAACACGGCATCTAAATGTGGTAACACCCCGCAATATGCCGACCTGGAAAAGTTATATGAGCAGTACAAAGATAAACTGGTCATAGTAGGTTTTCCAGCTAACAACTTTGGCAGCCAGGAACCCGGTTCCAATGGCGAGATCCAGGAGTTTTGCAAAAAGAATTATGGTGTAAGCTTCCCCATGGCTGAAAAGGTTTCAGTAAAGGGCGACGATATTCACCCCCTGTTCAAATACCTGGTGGCCGAAGCGGAGAAGAAAGGATTTACCGATCCCATTAAATGGAACTTCACCAAGTTCCTGTTAGATGAAAAAGG
>JAJKIL010000112.1 GCA_021154515.1 Niastella sp.
AACTCCAAGGTGCAAAACCCCCCCTCCCACCGAGGGGGAAGGGGGGAAGGCGGAAAGGCTTTAAGCAAAAAAAAAAGTCGCTCCGGTGAAGAAGCGACTTGCTGTGATTATTTTAAAACTAATTAATTCTGGATCGGTCGAAAATAGAAACCCTCTTCATTTAAAATATGAGAAGCGGGTACAAAACTCATTAATGACTGGCGTACCATATCTTCTGCTGCCATTTGATAACGTGTCCCTACTTCTGGATTCTTGACGGCAAATTTCCAACTCTGAATCTTAAGAAGGGCAATCTTGCTGGCATGCGCAATATGATATTCCAATATCATGAATTTCTCGGCCAGGTAATCCGTTTCATTTTGGATGTATGGGGTCATAGGGATATGTGATTATAGGTTTTTTCAGAATAATTGGACATCTGTTTAACGAATTTATGTATGTAAAATTGCGGGAATAAAGTATAAATTCTTCAGCCCATTAACCAATTTTTTAATAAATAAGGGTTTATCTATACGGACTGCTACAAATATTTGAAATAAAAAAGCCATTCTTTGAATATTATTCAATATAGTATGGTCTTTGGTATATAATATTCAAAAATACCCGACTTTAAACGTATGGATTACATTAATCGGGGTAATTAGGTAAATACCATTGTTTTAAAAATTACATGGTTCAGGAACAAGGCACAAACCCTGGAATTCACCTCGAAAACAATCAGTCCGAGTTTTGAGTCATTGAACCTTGAACCTTATACCTCGCGCCTTTATTTCAAACCACTGCAACAACAGATTGCAGGAATTTGCGTGCCTCTTTGTTGCCTTGCCGCGTCACTGCCTTTGCCTTTTGCCCTTTGCCCTTTGCCAATAATGGTTTATTTGCACAGGCTGCTACTATTTCAACCACATATAAAAAAGCGATTGCAAATAATTGGTCAGGATTGCTAAACCTTTACATTTATGCTCTAAACCAACCATTCTTCATTTATAAAACTTACTTACTCTTATGGGGGATCTTCAGGTGAAAAAAAATGCCAGGCAATATGATGTCATCATCGTAGGCTCGGGTGCCGGTGGCGGCATGGCTGCTTACGTGTTGTCTCATGCCGGGTTGAAAGTTTGTTTGATTGAAGCCGGACCAATGTATGATCCAAGAAAAAATGTAACTCAGTTTAAAAATCCGTGGGAATCACCCCGTCGTGGCGCCAGCACCAAATTCAGACCTTTTGGTGATTTTGACGCCTGCTACTGGGGTTGGGAAATTGATGGTGAACCTTATACTCATGCCGACAATACCAAATGGGAATGGTGGCGCGCCCGCATGATCGGCGGCCGTACCAATCACTGGGGTCGTATCTCCCTCCGCTTCGGCCCCAAAGATTTTAAACGGCACAGCATAGATGGAATGGGTGACGACTGGCCAATTGGTTATGACGATGTAAAACCTTATTACGATAAAGTTGACAAGCTCATTGGTGTATTTGGCAGCAATGAAGGCCTGGAAAATGACCCTGATGGTATTTTTCTGCCCCCGCCCAAACCCCGTTTGCATGAACTGATGATAAAAAAAGCGGCCACTGGTATGGGCATTCCGGTGATCCCCTCCCGGCTTTCGATCCTTACTAAAAAGATCAATGATTCGCGCGGCGAGTGTATTTTTTGCGGACAGTGTAACCGGGCCTGCTCAGTTGCATATGCCGACTTCTCTTCTTCCTCGGTTTTAGTAAAACCTGCTCTCGAGACCGGTAACGTAGATGTGATCACCAACGCCATGGCGCGTGAAGTGCTCACCAATACTGAAGGACTCGCCACAGGTGTATCATATGTAAACAAGACCGATCTGCAGGAATACCAGGTGATGGGCCGTACGGTGATCCTGGCAGCCAGCGCCTGCGAATCGGCCCGTTTGCTGCTGAACTCAAGATCGGCCCGCTATCCCAATGGACTGGCCAACAGCAGTGACGTGGTGGGTAAATACCTGCACGATTCAACCGGTGCTGATATGGGCGGGGTATTACCCGAACTGTTCGATCGCAAACGCTATAATGAAGATGGTGTGGGCGGTGCGCACATTTATACACCATGGTGGGGCGATAATAAAAAACTCGATTTCCCCCGCGGTTATCATATTGAATATTGGGGTGGTTTTGGCCAGCCCGCTTATGGTTTTGGTAACAGTGTTCAGGCTCTGAATGGCAGGTTCGAGGTAAAAGGACATCAAAAAGAACCTGGTGGCTATGGTAAATCGTTGAAAGAAGATATGCGTTACTTCTATGGCGCCCGGGTGGGTATGGCCGGCCGTGGTGAAGCCCTTGCCGTAAAAAGCAATTATTGCGAAATTGATCCCAAAGTGGTTGATAAATATGGTATTCCTGTGTTACGCTTCAATGTAAAACCACACGAATACGATATTAAACAGGCCAAACACATGAAGGAAACCTTCAAAGAGATCTTTCATAACATGGGCGCCATTATTACTTATGGTGATGATGGTACCGCTGAGAACAATTATGGGTTGCATGCGCCCGGTAATATCATTCACGAAGCCGGTACGGTACGGATGGGTAGCGATCCCAAAGAATCGGTGTTGAACAAATACAACCAGGCCCATGATTGTAAAAACCTGTTTTGTGTAGATGGCGGCCCGTTTGTTTCTCAGGCTGATAAAAACATCACCTGGACCATTCTCGCGCTTTCCATGCGTGCATCGGAATATATCATTGATGAAATGAAAAAGCGTAACCTGTAACCACGAACCAAAAACTCAAAAAAATGGACAGAAGAAAATCCTTAAAAGCTATAGCAGTAAGTACCCTGTCGGCCGGTGTGTTGCTGGATGCCTGCAAAACCGATAATAAAAAAGAGCCTGTTAAAGTAACCGAGCCTTCCGGCGAATTTACCTTAGACCGTGCTGAGGAAGAAAAAGAGCGGGAAAAGGAAATAACCTCAAAGACCTTTTTTACTTCGCATGAAATGGCTACCATCACGGTGCTGGCCGACATCATCATTCCAAAAGATGAAATAAGCGGCAGCGCCTCAGACGCCAAAGTGCCTGATTTTATTGAATACATCGTAAAAGACAAACCCGAAAACCAAACGCCCATGCTGGGTGGTTTACGCTGGTTAGATGTACAAAGCCTGAAGCGTTTCAATAAACCGTTTATTGAATGCGACCCTACCCAGCAAATAAATATTGTTGATGATATTGCTTACCCCCAAATTGTTTATAAAGAAAATGGGAAAGATATAACCAGGGGCAAACAAATGAAACCTGATATGGGTCCGGGCATTGCCTTCTTTAGTCTCATGCGCGATCTAACCACTTCCGGTTTTTATACCAGCGAAATTGGCGTGAAAGACGTTGGCTATGCCGGTAATACGCCTAATAAATGGAATGGCGTTCCCGATGAGGTGTTGAAACAATATGGATTAGCTTATAGTGAGAAAGAGATGAAGGAATGCGCCAAATATTGACGTAAGAAGTAGGAAGTAAGAAATAAGAAAAGTCCGCAAGTAGTGTTACCTTACTATTTGCGGACTTTGTATTTCAACTTAAAACTTTCAACTATTTGGCTGGTATGAAAAAGTAAAACGTAGCGCCCTCTCCTGCTCCACTTTCGGCCCGCATAAAACCATGATGGTTCTCAACAATCTTTTTACAAATTGCCAGGCCAATGCCGGAGCCGCTGTATTCATTGCGGCCATGCAGCCGCTGAAACAGGTCAAATATTTTCTCGGCATACTCCTGCTCAAACCCAATCCCGTTGTCTGCTATTTTAAAGCGGAAATAATCCTTGCCCGGGATGGCGGCCTTTTCATTCAGGTCTCTCGCTTTTACATAAGCCGCGGTAATTTCAATAACGGGCGTTACATCCTCGCGTGAATATTTCAGCGAATTGCTGATCAAATTCGATAACAGCTGTCTGAACTGAAAGGGAATAATAGTCACGGTAGGCAGGTGTGACGAAATGATCTCCGCCTTTTTTTCTTCAATCCGGTGCGCCAGTTCTTTTTTCACTTCATCGAGCAGCATATTCAGATCGGTCAATTCAAAATTCTTGCGGGCAGTAGTGGTGCGTGAGAACTCCAGTAAGGAGTCAATAAGGTTTTGCATGCGTACTGCTGCTTTCACCATCCGGTTGAAGTAATCCTTGCTGGTATCGCTTAAACTGGCCACATCGCGGGCCTGTATCAGGTTGCCAAAAGCCTGTATTTTTCGTAAAGGCTCCTGCAGGTCATGGCTGGCCACATAACTGAACGATGACAATTCGCTGTTGCTGCGTTCCAGCTCCCGGTTCTTCTGTTCCAGTTGCTCGGCATACATTTTCAACTGGTCTTCGGTAAGCTTTTGCTTGGTAAGATCGCGGGTTACTTTTGAAAAACCGATGATGTCGTTTTTGTCATTGTGCAGGGCGGTGAGCACCGAATACGCCCAGAAGGTGGATCCATCCTTGCGTACCCGCAACCCTTCAAAGGTTGATTTTCCGTTCAGTGTCGCCTCCTCTATCAGTTTTTCCGCCAGGCCGTGCTGCTGATCGGCATGGGTATAAAAAAGCCGGAAGTGCAGGCCGATGATCTCATCGGCAGTATACCCTTTTATTTTTTCCGCCCCTTTATTCCAGTTTTCAATATAGCCATCCTTGCTCAGCAGAATTATGGAATAATCTTCCACCTCGTTGGTCATGCGCAAATAACGATCTTCACTCTGGCGCAGCTCTTCATGGCGCAGTTCCAGCTGCTGGTTTATCTCCTTTAATTCGCGGGTAGTTTCTTCCAGGGCTTTGTTCTTGTGCGAAATTTCATGCGTTCTTTCAGCCACCCGGTTCTCCAGCTCCAGGTGAATGTTCTTTACATCATCAATATCGGTACAGGTGCCAAACCATTTAATGATCTGGCCATTATCGTTTTTGATGGGACGGGCCCGCACCAGGAACCACCGGTAAACCGGTACGGGATATTTTACCCGGAAACGGAATTCAATTTCTAACGACTCCCCGGTACGCACTACCTCATGCCATGATTCCAGACACCGGGCCTGATCATCGGGGTGAACATGTACAATAAAGCTCTCGTCGCCAAATTGGTTTTCCTCACCGATCAGTAAGTACCATTGCTTGTTATAATAATCTACATAACCATCGGAATTAGCCGTCCATACGATCTGAGGCATGGAATCGGCCAGCTGCCGGACCCTTTTTTCACTTTCACGAACGGCATCTTCGGCCAGTTTACGGTTGTCGATATCCACGACCGAACCGATGAACCCTTCGAAAACGCCTGATTTATCAAACATGGGCGAACCGGAATCGAGTATCCAGCGATAAGTTCCATCGGCGCTCCTGATGCGGTATTCGAAGTTAAAAGGCGCCTGGTGGGTATTGGCGTCTTCAAAACAACTTGTCATTAATTGAACATCATCCGGATGCACTACCGAAAGCCAGCCATCGCCCAGGGTTTTTTCGGGCGGTTGCCCGGTATAGTCGTACCATTTCTGGTTTACATACGTGCAATAGCCATCAGGACGGGTGATCCACAGCATAACAGGAACCGCATCGGCCAGGCGGCGGAAATAGTGTTCGCTGTTTTCCATGCGTTTTCTTTCCAGGATAATATCGGTCACTTCACGGCCTACCACCATCACGCCGCTACAGGTGCCATCTGACTCCGGCAATGGGTAAAACAGCACATTGAAATAGGCCATTACCTGAGCGCCATTGCGTTCAAAGCGCAACGGCATGCCGTTCTGGATGAGCGGCTTACCGGTTTCTACAACCTGGTTGATCATTTCCTCGATCTTTTGGTCCTTTAGGTCCGGATTCACCTCAAATAGCGACCGGCCGGTAATGTCATTCACTTCTTTACTGGCGATCTGTAAAAATGAGTTATTGGCCAGTTCAATACGGTAATCAGGCATCCGCAGGGTTAAAATGCCAATAGGTAACTGCAATAAAATATCGTAGATCTTTTTTTGAGCGGCCTGCTGTATGGCAATGTTTTCAGTGGCCGTAACCAGCATGCCGCCTGTTTTACCGGTTTCCAGCGGAATGGGAATGCAGGAAAATGTATAACTGACCGGTTCGGAATACCCAAACCGGTTGATGAAAAGCTGCATATCGGGAATGGTTACTGAGCGGCCCTGCATCACCTGGTCAAAGGCGGGCCCCAGTTTGCTCCAGTTTCTGGCAAAAACTGTCTGCAGCGTAAGTCCCGTCGCCTCAGTTGGCGACAAGCCAATAAGCGGTTTACATGCGTCGTTATAGTACAAGGTCCCTGATGGTCCCCAGGCAATGAACATGGGAACATGTGATTGGCTTACAATGTTGAATACGAATTCTTTTTTATCCAGGGCTTTCACCTCCATACAAAACATATGATTTGAACACTTGTTGCGTCGGTTGAAAGTAAATGATATTCGCGAATTGGAATAAAATTTTTATGCGAGCGTCCATCGCTTACCCGGTATTAAAAAAAAATAGCCACCCGTAGGTAGCTATTTATATGCTAGGGCCAGTTGGTTCTGTGGAATCGTGAAAC
>JAJKIL010000113.1 GCA_021154515.1 Niastella sp.
GGCAAATCGTTATTGTGTACAATGGTTATTCAGCTAGTCGAAAATAAGGAAAATGCGGGAATAAATGTAGGGATGACATTACACAGATCAATTCCCAGTTCCAGGTTTCAGGTTTCAAGCCCCCTGTTACTGGTCGCCAGTTACCGGTTGCCAGGTTCCACAATCTTGGCTTCTTCAGCCTGGTCGCTTTTAATTTTTTCCAGATTCCTGGTCACATTTCCTTTCTGTAATAATGATTCCGATGTAAATACCAATAAGAGCCGATCCTACACAAAGAAAGAATACAAATAAACTAAATGCATGGTAAAAATCATCACTATGGGGAAGCGCTTTGTGAAGGTCTTCGAAATACCGGAATGCTAAACCAATGAAGAATAAGCCTACGGCTAAAAATGGAGCTTTCTCCAGAGTAAATAACTTGCCTTTCATCTTATTAAATAAAATGTTTAATACCTCCCATTCAGGTTAAATCATTTCACTTAATAAAAGTATGAGGCTCACACTAATTAGAATGGGTAATTAGCGGACAAAGGCCCAGTAACGCAATTGGAGTTTAAAACTACCTAACATTCATTAGTCTTACAAATAATTTTTCATATGTTTATTTCCCCGCCCAAACTTCCACCAAATCTTATCTTTGCCGTCCTTACGCCCATTAGGGGCGGAAAACCTTAAAAATCTATTGGATATGTTCAACAAACGGGTAAAAGTTAAAGATCTGCTGGCCAGTGAGCCTACCGGTCAGGAAGTAACAGTAATGGGTTGGATACGCGGTTTCCGCAATAATCAGTTTATTGCCATCAATGATGGTAGTACCAATAATAATATCCAGGTAGTGGTGGAGTTTGGTATGCTCGATGATGAAACCCAAAAACGTATTACCCAAAGCGCCTCTATAAAAGCCGTAGGTTCCCTCATCGCTTCACAGGGTAAAGGCCAGAAAGTAGAGGTAAAAGCATCTTCCATTGAAATACTGGGAGATTGCGATGGTGAGAAATATCCTTTACAACTTAAAAATAAACCCAGTCTCGAATACCTGCGCGAGATCGCTCACCTGCGTTTCCGTACCAACACCTTTGGTGCGGTATTCCGGGTGCGTCACGCATTGGCTTTTGCGGTTCACAAATTCTTTAACGAAAAAGGCTTTGTGTATATGCACACGCCCATCGTTACCGCCAGTGATGCCGAAGGCGCCGGGGAAATGTTCCGTGTAACAACCCTGCCTTTCGATAACCCGCCCCGGAACGAGGATGGCACTATTAACTTTAAAGAAGATTTCTTTGGCCGCAGTACCAACTTAACGGTGAGCGGACAGCTGGAAGGCGAGCTCGCTGCTACGGCTTTTAGCGAGATCTATACTTTCGGTCCCACCTTCAGGGCCGAAAACTCCAACACCGCCCGTCACCTGGCTGAGTTCTGGATGATTGAGCCGGAAATGGCGTTTTATGATATTGAAGACAACCAGAACCTGGCGGAAGAGTTCATCAAATACCTCATTCGCCATGTAATGGAGCATAACCGCGAAGACCTGGAATTCCTGACCCAGCGCCTGGCCGATGAAGAAAAACAAATGCCCCAGGACAAACGCAGCGAAATGGGTCTTATAGAAAAACTGGAGTTTGTTATCAACAACGACTTCGAGCGTATTACCTATACCGAGGCGATCGACATCCTGCTGCAATCACCCGCGTACAAGAAAAAGAAATTCCAGTACGAAGTGAAATGGGGCATCGATATGCAAAGCGAGCATGAGCGTTACCTGGTGGAGAAGCATTTTAAAAAACCGGTTATTGTTACCGGTTATCCTAAAGAGATCAAGGCGTTTTACATGCGCCAGAATGATGATGGTAAAACGGTGGCCGCCATGGACATCCTGGCGCCCGGTATTGGTGAAATTGTAGGTGGTTCACAAAGAGAAGAACGCCTTGACAAACTCACCCAGCGTATGGAGGAAATGCATATTCCTGCTGAAGAGTTGTGGTGGTACCTCGATACCCGCCGTTATGGAACAGTTCCACATGCCGGATTTGGCTTGGGCTTTGAGCGCATGGTGCTGTTTGTAACCGGTATGACCAACATTCGTGATGTGATTGCCTTCCCAAGAACGCCCAAGAACGCAGAATTCTAACTTCCTTGGTCCTTCTATAAAAGAAACGGTCCCGACTTAGTCGGGGCCGTTTTGCTTTGAGACCCTATTCATGGATAGAAACAATTGGTATATGTGCGTGGGTTATTAGCTCTTTACTTTGACTCTTGTGAAACAGGCTATCGATAAATCGGTGTTTTTTAGGGATCACCATCACCAGGTCGAGATTGTTATTTTCGGCAAAACTGGTAATGCTTTCCACCACATTTTTACCGGTTAGCTGTACATAATTAGGCCGAACTTCTTCCAGCATCGAATCGAGGTAAACGGCGTCCATGGTTGGTGGTTCTGACTCATCGGTTTCCGCATTCATTTTATCCTGCACATTCAGCACATACAGATCGGCGCCGAATTCTTTCACGATGTTTTTAATATACTCTACCGGGGTTGACTGTACTACATTTTCAAAATCACAGGCAAGACCAATCTTTCTTATGCCATTGTAGGTAGTGCCGGGTGGAATGACAATAACCGGGCATTTTATATGTTTAATGGCATTCAGCGTAGTGCTGCCCATGATCATTCGTTCGAAACCTGTGGTGCCATGGCTGCCCATAATTACGGCCATCGGATCGAGCGATTTACAGATCGCTTCCAGTTCCTCAATGGGTTCGCCCAGGCGCGATTCACTATATATTTGTATTTTACCCGAAGTAAGTATTATCAGGTTCTTCTTCAATTCTTCGAGCCGTTCCATGCTCGATCGTTTCACTTCTTCAAGTGATACAGAAGTTACAGGGGCAACAGGTGCTTCAGTAAAGGATACCGGTACATTGTACACGTGCAGTAACACTAAACCGGCATTTATTGCCTGTGCCATGTCAACGGCATAATTGAGTGCATTGACCGATACAGACGAGAAATCGGTAGGAACTACCAGTGTTTTCATGATTCATATTTTTTGATGAATAAAAGTAAGCCCGTTATCTGGGTAAAAAAATGATGTTAGTCAGTGGCAACACTGATAAATTGTATATGGAAAAATTGTGCCACCGCATCTTATAACCAAACCAATTAGTTATGGCTGAAATTAATACCCCCAATGCAGCCGGTGGTAAAGCCGGTGCACGCAGAAGCAAGAAATTAAGTACAAAAGTTGATTTAACCCCCATGGTTGATCTTGGCTTCCTGCTTATAACCTTTTTCATATTTACTACTACCATGTCTGAATCCAAGGCAATGAAACTGATCATGCCAGACGATTCTGATCCGAAATCAGAATCATTGGTAGCTGAAACCGGATCATTAACTGTTATTCCCCTTGCCGACAATAAAGTGTTTTACTACCACGGCCAATTGGACCAGGCATTAAAAGCAAATGCCTGGGGCGTTACCAACTATTCAGAGATCGATGGCCTTGGAAAAATTGTAAGGAACAAACAGGCGGCGCTCGATAAAATAAAACCCGGCAACAGAAAAGAGCTGATGTTAATGATAAAACCATCGCCCGAATCGAATTACGAGAGCGTGGTAAACGCCCTGGATGAAGCTATGATAAATGATGTAAAGCGGTATGCCATTCTGGACATTACAGATAAGGAAAAAGAGACTGTGACTTCAAAAATCCGGTGATTAAACTATTGCTTTTCAAAAACAGCTACCATGTATTTGTTGGTAAAACCGTCTTTGAAAACAGATAGGATACGCAGAAGTAATTTTGAAGGATATTGCCAGTAAAACCCAATAATATTTTTACGCAAATCTTTGGCGCGATTTTCTTTGCGACCCATTAATGAAAAAATGCGGTAAGGTTGCACCTGAATAAAGGAATGAATTTCTTTCAGCCCTGCCTTTAGAAACATTTGCTTAAAGGTATTGACAGTAAAGTCGTGCAGGTGATATGGATTCGCATCCATAGACGGGGTAACAGGTACAGAAGTAATAAATCTTCCGCCCACGACCAGTTGCGTTGATATATTATTTATGAATTTTTCAGGGTTCGGTAAATGTTCTATAGTTTCGAGCGACACTACATTCTGCAGCGATACCGGTGATTGAAATGTTTCAGCATCGGCCACCATAAACTCAATTTTCGGGTTACTGTAATTCAGCCGGGCATAATCGATGCTGGTCTGATCAATATCTACCGCAATAATGCGTGAAATAGATTCGGGGCAGGATGCTGCCAGCAAATGGCTTCCGTAGCCAACCCCGCAGGCTATATCGGCCACAGTGCCCGGCACTACATAATTCAAGGCATATTGATATCGCTCAAGATGAAGCAACAGTGTTTTCTTACCTGTTGTTTCATCCTCGTTCATCAATGCAGGTATTACTCTTTCAAGGCTGCTTAATGCCATAGTAAAACAATTAATGGATATTGATATCTGTTATTTCCGTAGCATTCCTGATGGCGCCTTCCCGGATAATACTGGTAACCTGCTGCTCCAATTTGCGAATGCGGGCGTATAATTTTAATGAAACAAACCAAAATATAAGAATGCTGATATAAAAAACAAGGTCTGCACCCCGGCCAACCCCCAACTCCCTGGCAAGGATATTAGTGATATCGGGCCTAAGCGCAAAGAGTATCCCGGCTGAGATCATGGCAAACAACAATACGATATCAAGTAACCGTTTTTTTAAACGTGTTATAAAGTAAAGGCCTATAAAAATAAAGCCTGTTACAAGTACAAGTTGAATGCCGCTCATTTAAAAAGTTTATGCAAAAGTAAATCAAATAAAACTTTAATGCTATCCCTGGGCCTTTGCCCTTTTTGGATGGAATAATCTGTATAGCGAACATGTACCGGTATTTCTTTGCATCGCAGTTTATGTTTCTTTATTTCGAATAAAAACTCAGAGGCATGCGCCATCCGGTTCTCGGTTAAATTAATTTTTTCAAGAGCCGTTCTATTCAATGCTCTCAACCCGTTATGTGCATCAGTCAATAATACACCCGTGAATAAAAAGTTTATTATTCTGGCAAACCGTAAAATAAACTTTTTTGTAAATGGAACTATGCCTGGGCTGTCGGGTAAAAATCGCGATCCCAGTACTACATCGGCCTCATTAGTGATGATGGGAGCTATCAGGCTGTTAATATCTTCTTCGTTGTGCTGACCATCTCCATCGAAAGTAATGGCAATATCAGCATGTAGTTTCCTGGCATAAGTTAACCCGGTTTGTATGGCTGCGCCCTGCCCAAGATTGACCTTATGCTGTAAAAGCACCACCGGAAGATCGTGAAGTTGTTTGATCACCGGTACCGTAGAGCCGTCATCTACCACAATAATTGTTGTAACAATTTTTAATAAGGATGAAATAACCTGTCTGATAACAGGCCCTTCATTGTATACGGGTAGTACAACAACAATTTTTTTATGTTGGGTTTCTGCGGGCAAGGGAAATTTTAATCTTTTAAAGTAGTAGTTGGCTTTACGTAATAAGAGTAAAAATAAAAAGCACCGATTTGGGCTTCCAGCAATATACCTTCTTTTTTTAAAAATGGTTTATAAAATGGTAATTCGCTGCTTTTCATAACAGCAATGATCCTGGTGGGTTTATCGGCATAGATTTCATTCTCATTTAGTTCAGCCGGCACAAATAAACCTTTCCCTCCCAAGAGCACGGATCGATTGGCCATGCTGATATTACCTGCGACTACTACATCAGTATTTTTCTTTTTATTTTCCTTAATTATATTGTCAATACATTGAATCATATGATTCTGAGTAACTATATAGGTAAAATTCCTTTTGTCGAATGTAAAATTCTTGGCAAGAAAGTACGCGCCATGTAGTATTTCTATTGTAAATAAGAATAAAAATATGCCCTGAAACCATTTTTTAAAATTGGAAACAGCAGTAGTGTTCATAAATAGCCATTTGGCTGTTAGTATAACAATAAAGAATTGAAGAATAATAAAATATCTGTCTTCGTTTATGTATGTCCAGAAAAGATTCTCTGTAAGCCCATAGTGAGCACTATATCTTAAAGATAAAAGGGCCAGCACAGAAAATATGCAGATCCCTGTCAGTGTTCCGATTATCATAAAAACCTGCCAGGAATTAGCGGCCAGCCATTTTCTTTTTAAAGAAGAGAAAAAAAGAAGTGCAAGTAAAATTAAAAACGGTACCAGGTTTATCCATTGAAGTATTGTTGCACCTGTTGTATATGAAAGCCCCGTTAGGGAACTAAGCTGAACCAAAATGAATTTCAGATTCATATAGCTTGAAAACAATACGGGATCTAAAAGTAACAGATTTGACCAGAAAAGCCCCTTTTCAGTTGCAAGTACATAAGGTTCCTGAAAGCTTAGCAGGGCAATAACTCCCAACAAAGCCATCGCCATGATATATGTTCCATACAACAACAATTTCCTGTCTTTTTTTAACCAGCCATTCCATAATAAAACACACGGAATTACAAATGTAACGGGGATACACATATATCTAAACCAGGCAGGAAGGACGTTGAAAAAGCCAAGTAGTATTCCCTGCAAAACAGGTTTCCTTTGTGTGAACAATTTTATGGTAAGATAACAGTTATATACAAAAAACAGTAACGTTAAAAAATCAGTAGGTGATGATTTTTCCATGTAGCTTGTTATTGCACATCCATAAAACAAAACCAGTACATTTATCAGATAAACAGGAAACTTCAATTGCCTGAGAAGCTTTTGCAGCAATATGAAAAACGAAATAATGCAAATAATATCAATTATTGTACTGCTTGCATCCACATCTTTACACCATGAATAAATAATTGCAAAAAGCACAGAATACGCCGGTGGCCAGCCTACCAAACGCTCATAGCTTTCTTTTGATAAATTGCTTATATGAACCTGTTTAATGGTTAATCCGTGCCCTTCGAGCAGGTTTTTACCAGCCATTACCTGATTAAGTTTGTCATTATCAGTTTGCTGAAAGTAAAAAAACAGGAGTATTTTAATAACTATAGCAAGTAAAAGGCAAATAACAGAAACATCGTTTCGTGAAAATACTTTTTTAAGGAAGGTGAGAGGCGTATTTGTATTATTTCTGCTGCCATTATCAGGAATTGTCAGAGACATATGATTCGGGTTAGTTAAAACAGCCATCAAGACCTGAATAGCCTTGATTTTATGTAAAGCATAAGCAGGTGGTTGTTTTCGCTAAATTACATACTCATATGCTTTTTAAGTAAATTGATTTGAAATTTTGCCATCGATCGGGGGTTTTGTAAATTGTATGTCCTACGGCATTTCAGGTACTTCATATATTAACCGAATTAAATGATTTTTATGGCAATACCGGTAGTTAATCTCGCCGATTTTTTATCAGGCGACCCGCAACTGAAGCAGGCATTCATAAATCAACTGGGTAAAGCATACGAAGATGTTGGCTTTGTGGCGGTAAAGAACCATGGCATTCCCGATGAACTGATAGCCGATCTGTACAAATATGTACAACAGTTTTTTGCATTGCCGCGCAATACAAAAGAGAAATACGAAATACCAGGATTAGCGGGTCAGCGGGGCTATACTTCTTTCGGTAAAGAACATGCAAAAGGCAGTGAGGCGCCCGACCTGAAAGAGTTCTTCCAGTTTGGTCAAACCGTTGAAGACAACGACCCCATAAAAAGCGAATACCCCGATAATGTACAGGTAAATGATGTGGCTTCTTTTAATACCACTTTTACCAAGGCATACCGGGCGTTTGAAAAATCGGGCCGGGCATTGTTACAGGCCATTGCGATATACCTGGGTTTGGATGAACATTATTTCGATGAACATATCCACAATGGCAATTCCATTTTACGGGCCATTCATTACCCGCCAATAACGCAGGAACCGAAATCGGCCATTCGTGCCGAACAACATGAGGATATTAACCTGATTACCCTGTTAGTAGGCGCCTCGGCAGATGGGTTGCAGATCTTGACGAAACAAAATGAATGGGTGCCGGTTACCTCGTTACCTGAACAAATTGTAGTGAATGTGGGCGATATGTTACAACGCCTTACCAATAATAAGCTGAAATCTACTACGCACCGCGTAGTAAATCCACCAAGGGAAATGTGGAATACTTCGAGGTATTCGATCCCATTCTTCCTGCATCCAAAGGGAGAAATGAGCTTGGCCTGCCTCGAAAGCTGTATAGATGCTAGTCACCCAAAGGCATATCCCGATGCAACAGCCGGTGAATACCTCGATGAGCGGCTACGCGAAATAGGGCTTAAGAAATAACCCATTGATTATTAATAAAAAGGTCCCTGTCCGCTAGCTGGCGGACAGGGATTTTTTCTTTTAACCCCTGCTTAACGATTTGCGTATTAATTTAGATTCATCAAAAAATTAGTTATTCAACAGGCGCCGGATAATTAATGCATGAGTTTTTTCGTTAATAATATTGCACTATTTTAAAAGTAAAACCCTGATCAATGAAAAGAAATGTACTCTATAACCTGTTGCTGTTACCCTTGGCTATGCTGATAGCTATTGGGGGCATGTCACAAGCCCTGGTTGAAGACCAGAATCCTGATTATATGATAAGTCAGGTTAAATATCTGGGTATGGCCGATTCCCTAAATGCCCTGCACGGCACTACTCCCCAGGAAACATACAAGGCCATTGACTGGATGGTTGAAAGACAGGAAAGGCGTGACGCACGCCGCGCTTTCCGCCGCGAACTGCGTTTGGCCAGAGCCCAATATGGCTGGTACTATAACGACTATAGTTATTATAACTCCCCCGGTTCTTATTACCCGGGTTATAATGGCAACTATAGTTCTTATTATCCCGCTTATAATCGCAATTATTACTACAATTACAATCCCTATCATTCTTATTATAATAGCAGGTGGAACAACTGGAACTGGGTTCCGCTGGCAGCAACCGCTGCAACTGTTGGCTGGTTGTTAACCCGCTAAAACAAAATAAGAACATACCAATCCACACAAGCATTACTGTCCCCTTTTTAAATAAAAGCAAAAATGAAAAACGTTTATCTGGCTGTTATGGCCCTGGTTGTAGCTGGTACAAGTATCTCCTGTTCGCATAAAGTAACCCGTATTGATCCCCAGGAACAGGTTGACCTGAGTGGCCGCTGGAATAACACCGACTCACGCCTGGTGGCAGAACAAATGATTGACCAGGTTTTACATGAAAGATGGGTGGGCGATCACCAGGAGGCACACAGCGGACAAAAACCCGTAGTGATTGTTGGATTTGTTACCAATAAAAGCCATGAGCATATTGAAGCCGAAACATTTGTTACTGACGTAGAACAATCCTTTATAAGATCCGGAAGAGTGCGCCTGGTACAGGGAGGAAAGAAAAGAGATGAGCTGCGTGCAGAAAAAGCCGATCAGCAAACCAACGCTTCTACCTCCAGTATGAAAAAGTTTGGTCTTGAACAGGGCGCCGACTACATTCTGCAAGGCTCTATCAACTCTATTGTTGATTCACAAAAACGCAAAAAAGTGGTGTATTACCAGATCAATCTGGAGTTAACCAATATCCAAAGCAATGAAGTGGTATGGTTAGGTGACAAGAAGATTGCCAAATACGTGAAAAACTAATTGATCTTACTCAGCAGGTTAGCTGCAATTATACCCGGAATGGCTTTACCTCTTAAACATACGATAAGAGCATTGGGCGTTGCATGTCCGATGCTCTTGTTATTCTCCTGCGCCACGTACAATAATCGCATTGGGAATTATTACGAACAGGTGGTGAATAACCAGTTCGATAAAGCATACCTGTCGATAGACCATAACAAACTGTTGCAACGCAGACGCAACAGGTTGCTGTACCTTTTTGAAAAAGGGAAGATGGCTCATTTGCTGAAACAATACGACAGCAGCAATGTGTACTTTAATGAGGCCGATCTGTTTATTGAAGATGCCCGAACCACCGCAGGGGATATAGCGCTCGGCACCTTGCTGAACCCCATGATGGAAACCTACAAAGGCGAAGATTTTGAAAAGTTCATGGTGCATTACTACAAAGCCCTTAACTACCTGAATCTTGGCCAGAGCGGGGAAGCCATGGTGGAAGCCCGCCGGATCTCCCTTACCAGTTATGCACTGCAGGATAAAACCGGTAACAAGAACAACCGCTATTCAGATGATGCTTTTTCGCTGATGATGCAGGGCATTATCTATGAACAGGATGGCGATATCAACAATGCATTCATCTCTTATAGAAATGCCGCGGATATTTTTTTGAAGAATAATAACCTGTGGTATGGCGTTAGCCTGCCCGAACAGTTGAAGCAGGATGTGTTACGCACTGCCAATGCCATGGGATTTACGGAAGACGTGCAGCACTATTCCTCTTTGTTTAATACCACCTTGCAACCGGTTACCAAAGCGCCCGGCGGCGAGCTGGTATTGTTTTGGGA
>JAJKIL010000114.1 GCA_021154515.1 Niastella sp.
ACTGTTTGCGCCATGGGCCGGAACATTTTGCCTTCAATACCCTGTAAGGAATAAATGGGCAGGTAAACCACCAGGATAATGATCTGACCAAAGATGGCGGCGTTCATCATTTTTGAAGCACTGTGCTGTACTTCTTCATCCATACTGCTTTGGCTAAGCCTGTTTATAGCGGAGAAATGTTTTGAATGGCTCAGGCGATGCATGACCGCTTCTACGATTATCACCGCTCCGTCTACGATCAATCCAAAGTCAATAGCGCCCAGACTCATCAGGTTGCCACTCACGCCAAACACATTCATCAATATAATGGCGAATAACATCGATAACGGAATAACAGACGCCACTACCAACCCGGCCCGCAGGTTGCCCAGGAACACCACCAGCACAAAAACCACGATCAATGCCCCTTCTATCAAATTCTTTTGAACCGTACCTATTGCATGATTCACCATTTTGGTACGGTCTATAAACGGTTCTATCACTACCCCTTCCGGTAAGGTTTGTTGTATCTGTTTTACTTTTTCCTTTACCCGTTTAATTACAGCCGATGAATTCTCGCCTTTCAGCATCATCACAATGGCGCCTGCCACTTCCCCTTTGTCGTTATAGGTCATAGCCCCGTACCGGGTGGCATTTCCCAGATTTATGGAAGCAACATCCCGCATTAATACCGGTATGCCCTCACCCATTGTTTTCACAACTATATTGCCGATGTCCTGTTCGTTTGTCAGCAATCCCTCACTGCGGATAAATAATACCGTGGGGCCCTTTTCAATATAGGCGCCACCCGTATTCTGGTTATTCTTTTCAAGGGCAGTGAATATATCATCGATGGTAAGGTTGTGCGATTTCAGCCGGGATGTATTCACCGCTATCTCGTATTGTTTCAACCGGCCGCCAAAGCTCGACACCTCAGCTACCCCGGGTGTGCCCAGCAATTGACGACGAATGATCCAATCCTGCATGGTTCGCAACTCCATGGCATCATACTTTTGCTCATAGCCTTTTTTGGCTCTTACCACATACTGGTAAATTTCACCAAGACCGGTTGTTACGGGCGCCAGTTCGGGCCTGCCCAGTTGTGCAGGTATCTGGCTTTGCACCTGTTGCATCCGTTCGGCAATTTGTTGCCGGGCCCAGTATACATCCACATTATCATTAAATACAATAGTTACTACCGACAGACCAAAACGTGAAATACTCCTGATCTCCTTAAGACCCGGGATCGTGCTGTTAACCTGCTCTATGGGAAAGGTGATCAATCGCTCCACATCGGGCGCACCCAGTGATGGTGAAGTGGTGATTACCTGAACCTGGTTATCGGTAATATCAGGAACAGCATCTATGGGTAATTTAGTTACCGCATAAGCTCCCCAGATTAAAAGGGTCAAAACAAATAAACCGATTACCAGCTTATTCTTTATAGAAAAACGAATAATTGCCTGGATCATGAAATTCTTTTAGTCGTGAAACGTGAAACGCACCGGCTCAGGCTGCTGATTTGCAGGCAGCATGCCAATACATTAACTATCACCAATACGATTCACGCAATCGTTAACCGATTGAACACGTTAGTTTCAACATTAAATAAATACTGCTATGGAATTAAGCGCAACGGGGAGGCTGAAAGATGTCTGCTATCGATAGTAAGGAGTGATTGTCTTCATCGTGCAGAATAAACTCGTTCTTTATTTCTGTAGTGCGTACCGGCCATTCAATAAAGGTCATAACCGGGCACTCGCAGCTGAGTGCTGTTGTAACGGCGCAGCAATCGGAATGCCGGAAGGGCAATTGATTGTCGCGCTGATAATCAGCGTCTCTTACATATTGATGAATGTAATGTTCCTTTAAAAAAGACAACAGTGAAACTGCAGGGTCGTGGTGACGGTGTTCAACAAAATGTTGTATTAAGACCGGTATTCGCAGAAACTGGTGCATTTCCGAGAATGACAGCATATAAATACACATAAAAAATATGGCCACGGCCTTTTTCACGGGTCAAATGTACAAAACAACCCGGCAATTAAGTATGGCTAATTATTTTTTAACATGGGTTAACGCCAGCGTATCTTTACTATCAAGACTGTTTTATGATATTAAACCGGCCGTTTCCTTTAGATACTCCCTCGCGTCAATCGTTCCGGTATACTTTTTATGCCGCGCTTTGTGTGTTCCTGATTCTCGTATTGTTAAAGCCATTTGGTCTTGATGAATTAAAAAACCCCAAACTATTATTTCATGCTGTTTTATATGCACTGGTTACCTTCATTTGTGCCTCTGCAAACACCTTTCTACTTCCTAGGCTTTTTCCAACAATTTACCGGGAAGAAAAATGGACTGTGGGAAAAGAATGTATACATATGTGCTGGCAACTGATCCCAATTGCCATCGGCAACTGGCTGTTGACTCATTGGCTTTACAAAAGCAATTTAAGCTGGCATAATTTGTTCAATTTTTTGTGGATCACAGGGGTGGTGGGGATTTTTCCGCTATGGCTCAATATATTATTAAAACAGCAACGGTTGTTAAAAAAATACCAGGCCGGCGCCTCCCTGCTCGAGGAGCAATTGAACCAACCGGTAAGTACCCCCCGGGCAATAACACAGGTACCGGAACATATAGTATTTACCAGTGAAAACGGGAAAGAGCAATTTATGCTACCACCCGGTGAGATCAGGTATATTACTGCTGCGGACAATTATGTGCGGATATATTTTATAAAAGATAAACAACCAACCACCTACCTGTTGCGGAATACCCTGCGAAAAGCAGAAGATGTATTATCGCCCTTCCCCCAATTTTTCCGGTGTCACCGCGCCTATATAGTAAACCTGAAAGTAGTACAACATGTGAGCGGCAACGCTCAGGGCTATAAACTACATCTGAAAGATGTGGAAGAACTGATTCCCGTATCACGCAATCTAAATGCCCAACTGGCCCACAAACTCCCTCTTTAGGGGCCGGGGGTATGCATTCTGCCCCACACCATAGCATTTCATCCCTTGTATTTGGAAAACGCACTGATATACAGGCATTTTTGTAACAGGCAACGGCGGTGTTGCCTGTTACATTAAAACGAACAATTTATGACCAGCCTGTTAAAAGTTATGCTCATCCTGCACATCATCAGCGGTTTCACGGCGCTTACCTGCGGCCTGTTTTCAATGCTCAATAAAAAAGGCGCCCGAAACCATCGCCTTACCGGTAAGCTCTTCTTTTATGGCATGACCGGGGTTTTTGTAACGGCCACTTTTATTTCCATAGTAAAGAATATTCCATTCCTGTTTATGGTAGGCTTTTTTAGTTATTACCTTACCTGTTCGGGATACAGAGCGCTATATCTTAAAAAATTGCATATGCAACAGCAGCCGGCTCCGCTCGATTGGATCATCAGCATCACCGGCATCATAGCGGGACTAGCCCTTGTTACTTTCAGTTATTTCTGGTTCACCCAACGGGGAATGTGGGGAACCGTGCCCCTTTCTTTTGGTGTATTTTGCTTTGTAAGTGGCTTAAAGGACATTCGCCGCTTTTACCAACGGCCAGATAATAAACAACATTGGTTCTTTACCCATGGCAGTCGGATGGGTGGCGCTTTTGCCGCAACTGTTACCGCATTTATTGTGGTAAATGTTCACATCGGCACGTTGAGCTGGGTGTTATGGATCTTACCGGGTGTATTGATCGGGGTATGGACAAGCGTCATTTTATCACGTTACCGTAAACTATTCAAGGGGAAGAAAACAACCCTTACTACAACCCCGGTAGTCAACTCTTAGTTTACAAAGCTCCAGAAGATACCTACCCGTATTTGCATACCGGGGTAAGGATAACCATTGGTAGGAATGTTATTTCTTGTAAAGCCGCCTCCTGGCAGGTTAATGGTGTTAAGATTTTCGGCCCGTACATACGCATTAAAGCTTTTAATGCGGAAGTGCAGGAACGCGCTGATATCAGGGCGCTCCAACTTTACGGTATTTACATCCTGGTAAAAGTATTGTCCGAGTAATGGAGAGTATTCTGGTGCTTTATACGACGTGAAATAACGCATTTCACCGCCGAAACTGATGCGCAGGTTTTTAAACCCAAGGCTGCCATCATAACCAATTTGGTTACGAGTAGTAAACAGGGGCAGATTAACCGGTCCGTCACCCAGGCGTTGCTGTAAGGTCACCCAGGTTTTCCAGTTCCAGTTGCCACCGATCCGGAAGATCTTTTCGCCCGAGATCTGCAGCACGTTAAACAAGGTAGAAGCCTGAGCAACCTGTATGTAACCACTATAATAAGTATAATTGGTAACCAGGTAATACTTACCTGTTACCTTCAATTTCAATTTGGGTTGTTCAAACGTACCAAATAATAAGCTGGTATTTTCCTTTTTCAGATCGAGCGGTGAGGCAGCCGTGTCGAGGTAAAAAGTAGTGCCAGGATGGAACATATACGACGGCGTACGATTGGTGTTTTGAAAACCAACCTGTAAATAACCGATCTGTTTGCTTATCAATCGTCGTAAACTGATGTAGGCCATATAGTCGCCGGCATTATAACCGGCTACATAAAAATTACCATACGCTTCAATATCCCATTTCTTGTTACGGGTAAGGTTGCGGTACTCACCGTGGATAAACGTGTTAAAATTATTTTTGGAGAAAACGCTGTCTTTATGATAGATCGAATCTGTAGATTGCCCCTTAAGGGTTTGCAACGAAGCGCCCAGCTTCAGAAATTGTTGCGCGTTCTTGGCATCGGGGAAAGTGTAAAAAGAAAAATCATTTGTCAGTTCCTTCCAGTATTCCTTGGCATAAAAAGTATCTATGGGAAGTGCCAGATTTAACAAATACAAACTATCGTAGTAGGAACTATTGGTATGAGTATCCTGGTAGCGGTTGTGATAAGTACTGTATTCAATTGTATGCTCCAGCCGTAAACGCGGATAGAACAGCGGAACAACAGTGGTATCATTAATCACTAAGGAATCTTTTTGTCCAATGTCGTACTGCTGCCGCAACAAATAGGTAGCGTTGGTGTACAACCGGCCTGTAGCGATATTGGAACTGAAAAAGTTGCGGCTGCCAGGGTTATCGGGCCCCAGCTTGGTGGGAATGTTCGACCTATCATCAAATCCACCGCCGGCACTGTCTAAAAACCCAGGTGAAGCAATACCGCCATTTTCACCGGATTGCAATTTGTTACCTACTATTATGACGAAGTTACTGTACCGTTTATTCTTCGACTGATACCAGGAAGTAAAGCGGTAATTATTATGATTGGTGTTCTGGTTCTGATAAAAACCGGGCGAGTTAATAAGCCGGTATTCAAATGCCATATTCCAGTTGGGCTTCAGGTTCTGCGTATGCATGAGGCGGATGAGCTGTTCAGACTTGGC
>JAJKIL010000115.1 GCA_021154515.1 Niastella sp.
CCCCTTGTTTCAAATGACGACACAAGATCACTACTGTCGATATTCGCATTGCGCATGCCGGTGTGATTGTAACCATAATTGGTATAAAATTTCAGCATGCCTGTTTTGCTGGTTTTGATGCGAAAGTTGGCGTCTGTTTCAATATATTCAGGCGAATGAAAGAAATCCGGTTGTTGCTTTACTACTTCATTGTACAATGCATAGCTTCCGTAATTCGTATTGATGCCGTAACTGCTTTTTTTATTTCGTGCCAGGTCCTGAAAACCTGCGCCTACAGACATGGGGAAAATGTGCAGACTGGCAAAAGATTTGTCGGGTAGATCAATTGTTTCCAGGATCAAAGCGCTGCTCAATGCCTGGCCATACAAAGCAGAGTAACCTCCTGTGTTGAATAAAATGCCTTTGAACAAAAATGGGTTCAGCCGGGCCGGTTGCATAATTCCGGGCACACTTCCATAGTTGGGGCTTTTCAGCAAGGTGCCATCTACAAATTGTTTTGCTTCTTCGCTTGTTCCGCCGCGAACAAACAAACCTTCTTTATCACCGATCTGCTGAGTGCCGGGTAATGCGCGCAATGAGTTGGCAATATCGCCGCCATTGCCAGCAACGGTCATCGCATCCATGGGTGTCAAGGAAGCGCCTTTTGCTTTGTCACTGGCTTCAAAACTCCCTGCCGAAACAACAACCGGTTCCAATGCTTTTTCTTCCGGCTGCAACACAAAATTTATTTCAACCACGGTATCGTTGACATCAATTTGTTTTTCAGCTTCTTTAAACCCTTTAAAAGATGCCACGATTGCCTGTACACCTTTTCCCTTTACAGTAAATACAAAATGACCAGTTGAATCGGTAGTTGCTGCAGTTGCCGTGCCTTTGACATAAACACTTGCATCGGCCAAAGGATGCTTGCGGTTATTCGCCACTGCACCTTTTACAGTTGCCTGCGCCAAACAATAATTTGCTAAGCAGATACAAACAACAAGCGCGTAGTACTTTAAGGCTGCCATAACTTTTGTTTTGCAACACAAAGCTCAGCAGCCTACGCCGCGAAAATTCCTGAGAGTAGATAACCGGGGTAAATGAGTAGACGAGCATGAAGAAAATGAAAACCTGCCCATTTTATCTTATCCTGGTAGCAGGCAGGGAATATTTGTCCCCAACCTCATAGTACATCTTTTTATATTTACTGTTTCTTTTTATTCCTGTACTGGTAACAAAGCCACTAAAAAGTGTTTTCACCCAAAAATTGAACACAAACTTTTCCCGGTCCCTGATAAAAAACATCCGGGCCTGACTTTGATTGTTTGATTTGATCAAGCCGTTAGCCAACAGGGTTTTCAATGAGAGCAACAAGGTTTTTTTAAGGGAGTCTTCTTTATCCAATAGTCTGACCCGCAGGTTATGATAATAAAAATCCATTTGTCCGAATGCCGCGTATTTATTCCCCGCCAGCTTCGCATCCAGCGTATCTGACTGCCCCCGTGTAATGGCAAAGGCAGAAAGGGGCCTGGTCACTTCCGTCAAATGCGACAATTGCATGGGCGATACACTGTAATGCATATCAAACCCCGACAAAGAATCGTGGTACGACTCTGCATATCTGAAGGTGCGGATCTCATAATCCAAAACCCGCCCCGACATAGTCAGTATAAGGCTATCCCGTTCATTTGGTCGGCTAACGATATTTTTGAGCATAGCATTCAGATTTCCTAAGGGCACAACACCTTTTCTTTTAGTGACTGCCGATACTTCATGAACATCAACAGCAGCTCCTACTATTTGAACAGAATCGATCTGAACCGGGATCTCTATTCCTGCAATCAACCTGGTAGGCATTAATTTCTCTATGCCATGTTGAAAAGCAATATTCTTATTGCGAAAAGTTGAAAGGTGGGGGTTTTGCAAATAAATATACCGGACAGCAAGAGCGGTATCGTTTAGCAATGCCAGAACGTTTACCTGCCTGAAGCCAATGCTATCGCAATGAAACGTGAGATAATCTTTTTGACATATAGATGATTTAAGAAAAGTTTCCAATGTTTTTCGTGGTTTAACGACAACATCCCTGAAAACAAGTGTTCCCTCTTTTCCATTCCCGGTGATCTTTGAAACTGTTGAAATGGTGGTGCTGTCATAATACAAGAGCCGGCCATCAGTTATAACTATGCTGTTAATACTATTTTTAAGATGCGTATTATCGCCAGCAAAATTTACTGTCAGGGGATAGCCAGCTACCCTACCCGATCCATTCCTGATCTCTATAAGGCCATTCTTGACCCGTTTGGTCAACGCTAAAGAATCTACTTTCAAGGTAACCTTATCAAATACAATGGCCTCCTTATTGATCTTCTCTATTCCGGCCGAAAGGATATGGGCATTTAAACGGCCGGAAATGTTCACCGGGTTATCCGGACGCTGATAGTTGAAATAGCCATCGATGATGTTCAGTGTTCCTATATGAAATGGTTTAAAACCTATTCCTCCGTTTGCTGAATCCCGCCTTACACCTGCGTGCGATGCGCTGATCATTATTTCCGGCCGGTAAAGCGATAACCAGGGTATATCCAACTGTTCGGGATGGGAGTTTATTAACTGTAATTGAAACTTTATCTCAGGGATCTTTACCCGGTTTGTTACATCGCTGTATTCGATGTTTTGTAAAGCTGATTCACCTTGAGTAGATAAATTCAATCTTTGAATAGCGATTTGCTTATGCTCATCCCTGAAAAAGATACTGTCAGCCCGGGCATCCAGACTTTTCCATGAAAAATTCTTACCGGCAGTTTGCAATCCCTTCAGAGAAATATGGGTTGCCGTTGCATTTATTTCTGCGTTATTTACTGTTTTCAGCCCAATAACTGAACGCTCTATATTCAGCTTATTGATAGTTACCGGAAGTAACCCTCCTTTATTTTCTAAAGACTGACCTGGCAGGATACGCGCCGAAAAGGCAAGCACAGGAATATTCAAGGTATCTATATGTATACTTTTATTCCTTACAAAATTCTCCCACGAGAAGCGCTCCCAGTATAGATCGGCAGCATTAAACTGAATATCAGGCGAAATAACAGATAACGATCTCAACTTTCCTAACTCCCTGCTTCCATCAAAGAAATAGTTTTCCAGTTCCATCCTGAGATCATCCTTTTTTAAATGGAGGGCGCCTATGCTTACCTCATGAATGGATTGTTTGGTAGCCTGGAGGGAAGCACTATGCAGCAAGTCGACCAGGTTTATTTCAGCATCTATATTTTTCATTGACAATTCAGGTGTTGGGGAACCTTCTGAATAGTAATCCAGGCCGCCATCTCTAATAGTTAACCAGTGAACATCGATCAGCTGCGCCAGGTGTTTTAATGTGTTGTAAAATTTGTCGACAGGAATACCCATTTCATTCGTTTTCTTCTTCACTACCCCTGATGCAAAGAAGAATTTCGGTCTGTCGATCACGGCCACCAGAGCTTTTAATCTTTTTTCCAACAGATCATTTAAACTGATATCAACAAGTGTAAAGGCTGGAAGATCAATACCCGATAAATAACCTTTGGCTTTGGGGGATGGTTTCAGAAATGCATTCCTGCAAACCAGGTTGTTGCTATCTAATTTAAACTCATTTACGGTTAACAGGTAAAGACTGTCACGGGTGGCAAATGTGATCTCGTTTAAATTAAGATCGATGCTGCCCGCCCGGATAATTGGAGCGGGGTTATGCTTTATACTTAACCTGTAGATCTTTAAGTTTGTTTTTTTGCCGGTATAGGAACGCTTACCATCTGAAGAAGTCAAATGGATCTGGCCATTTTCAATATTTATAAACTTAATGTTGATATTGCCAGGCAACTGATGTATTGACTCATTTAAATCGTTTACCGTATCACTGGCTTTTGTATTGGCTGGCATGGCAACAGTTAGTACAGGTGACTTACAATAAAGTGTATCGATATTAAGTTCGTTTCTTTCAATAACTGAAACAAGCTCATCAGTCCTGAACAATAATTTATCAGCAAATAAAGAAGTTTGTTGCCCCCTGCTGTCAGGCGCCATTGTAATAGAACAGGAATCTACCTGAAAAGCCTGATCTTTTCCCGAAAAAAACAAGTTAGCAAACCTGATAATTTGCCCGGAAGGAAATATCCAGTGTTGCCTGGCAATATTGAGGGTTAAATTATCAGAATAACGAAGATGGGAATGTTCGTTTTTCTTTTCCCCGAAATTTTCAATACGGAAATTGATATTACTTATCAAAACAGGCGCCTGATTTGTTTCCTTATAAATGCCAATGCTGCCATTATTGACCTCGAGCACACGCAGCTTGAATATTTCGCTGATATCTTCCAATGACCTGTAAATTTCCTGAAGAGGAGTTAACCCATTTTTACCTGTCGCAGGCTGCTGAAAAAGGGTAACAACCGGCGTTATAATTTGTAAGCTGTCAACGAATAATTTACGGTGAAAAAAAAGCTGGCTCCATGAGCCAAGGGAAAAGTAAAGATGACTTATAGTAATCTTGTAATCCTGTTTATCCTGATAAGTACTGACAGGTTTGAGATCAACTGCTTTCAGTTTTACACTGCCCTTGAAATAATCTACTGATATTTTCGAAAAGTCAAGTTCATAAACGCCATTGGTTTCACTGCGAACAATTTCTTTTATTACCGATCTGATCCGGTATTTCATAATAAAGGTTAGAGAAAAAAAGATCACTATCGCAATGACAAGCGATATAACACCAACCTTTTTTAGTATTTTTCTTATTTTCTTATTTATAGAAATTAAGTGTTAATGTATCCTATTCAAATCTATTGCAGCTATTTCCTTTTCAATAGTAATTTATGCTTTTTATTGACTCCGTGCTTAAGAATATCACTAAGCTCGTTGAAGGTTGGCAGTCACAATCAATATGAAAGTTTTTGGCCTTGCCAACCAGTTGTGCGCAGAAATTGTTCCCAACTGAGCGTATTCGGGTTTATTTGCCGGCTCCACAACAAGTCGCGGTCTTTTCTGAAATAGCCATATTCAACTGCGTACGTTACCATCCCCAGGATCTCACGTACTAAGATCTCATTTGAACTAAATTCCGGAAAATGATAAAGCAATTCCTTTCGCGTGAATGCAGAACTGTATTCAGCCTTCTTTTCGGTAACCTGGATGAAAGTATCAACCATCTCCCGGGGTGAGATCATATCGCCAATTACCGGCATGGACTTACCTGCATACTGATCTGGATTTGAAAAAATTTCCAAAACAGCAGGGCCTGTTGCAGTAAGCGGATCAACAAATGGCGCCCTGAAGTCTTTGGGTAAATAAATTGGGAATACAAGCGTATCGCCTTTCATTGCAGGCGGATAGAATTCCATCAGATTGGTATAAAAGAAAGCCA
>JAJKIL010000116.1 GCA_021154515.1 Niastella sp.
GGCCAAAGCCAAAAAGATAACCTACGAATTTGATTGTCCCGAACAGCTAGAGGTGTATGCCGACCGGGAAAAGTTAGGTATTATATTATATAACCTGTTGTCGAATGCGTGTAAGTATACGCCGGAAGGTGGCAGGATTGTTTTGCAGGTGCGCGAAACAGAAAGGGAAGTCGTGTTTTATGTGCAGGATACGGGCATTGGCATTGACAGGGAAACCGGCGATCAGTTGTTCGAGAAATTCTACCGGGCTTCCGGCCAGGCCATTATTGCGCAAAAGGGTTTTGGCATCGGGTTGTACCTGGTTAAGCATTTAACAGCCCAGCATAAAGGGCAGATCAATTTTGAAAGCAAGCCCGGCGAGGGAACCACTTTTGCCCTCCATCTGCTCAAGGGTGTTCAGCATTTTGGTACAGAAGTGATCCTGGATGACGTGTCGGTTCAACCCGTATTACTGGAAGACCTGACCCTGGACGATGAATTAAGCGCACCCGCCGGATCGCTGGGGCCGGATAGCGAACCATTGGAAGCCGTAGTGACCGAAAAGAGATCGATCCTGTTAATAGATGACGACGAACAGATCCTGCAATACCTGTCGGGGCTTTTTAGAAATACTTACCAGGTGCTGCTGGCCTCAGACGGGGAAGATGGTTTGAGCCTTGCCTATAAACACCTGCCCGACCTGGTGATTGCCGACATTCAAATGCAGGGCATGAGCGGCATCGATCTTTGCAAAAAGATAAAGGAGGATGCGGCGTTGCAGCACATCCCGGTCATTTTGCTTACCGCCAGTACTTCAGCCGAAGTAAGATTGAAAGGGGTGGAAGGCGGCGCCGACGATTACATCACCAAACCTTTCGATAAAGAGATCCTGGTAGCCCGGGTGGCCAGCCTGCTCAAGGCGCGCACTGTGCTGCAGCATTATTTCTTTAACGCCATCACCCTGAACCATACCGATCAGAAGGTGTCGCAGGAGTATAAGGAATTCCTGGAGCGTTGTATTGCCATCGTGGAAAGCCACCTCGACGATGACAGCTTTAACCTGAAAGTGTTGCTGGCCGAAATTGGCATGAGCCGGAGCAACCTGTTCCGTAAAGTAAAATCGGTATCGGGGCTGTCGATAAAATCATTCATCCGGTTCATTCGTTTGCGCAAAGCGGCCGAGTTGTTTATTAATACAAATTATAATGTAAGCGAAACAGCGTTGCGCGTCGGCATAAACGACATTAAATTCTTCCGCGCCGAATTCAATAAGGTGTTTGGCATGAACCCATCTGAATATATCAAAAAGTATAGGAAAACCTTCGCCAACCAGTTTGTGGTGAAGGTAAAGGGGGCCAGGGGGTAAAATGGTCGCCTCACCCCCCTTTTACGGCCTTCACCCCTCCCCAAACTCCTGATTTCCCCCCGTATTTTGCATAATGCTTGTCAAAACATATTTGCTCCTTCCGTTTCTATTGTTGCCGGCGATTATGGATGCCCAGACATTTATGCATCCCGGTTTATTACAAAGTCGGGAAGATCTGGAGCGGATGAAGACAGCGGTGGCTGCCAAACAGGAACCCATTTATGCCGGCTACCAGGTATTTATTCAGAACCCCGCTTCGCAGGCAGCTTACAACATGCAGGGACCCCTGGCCATGGTGGGGCGCAACCCAACCGTAGGACAAACCACCTACGACAATGACGCCAATGCCGCCTATCAACACGCTCTTATGTGGGCGATCACAGGCGAGAAGGGGTATGCAGATACGGCCATCAAAATAATCAATGCCTGGTCGGCTACGTTGAGAGCTGTTACCGGTCGCGATGCGGTGCTGATGGCCGGATTGGGACCTTTCAAAATGGTGAATGCAGCCGAGATCATCCGCTATACCAATGCCGGTTGGTCAAATAAGGATATTCAGCAAACGGAAAAACACTTCAAAGAAGTGATCTATCCCGTGTTGAAAGACTTTGCGCCTTTTGCCAATGGCAACTGGGATGCGGCCGCTATTAAAACCGTAATGGCTATTGGCATCTTTTGTAATGACCAGGCGATCTACGAACGCGCATTGCAATATTATGTAAATGGAGCTGGTAATGGCAGCCTCACCCATTATGTAATAAATGAAGCAGGACAGATCGAGGAAACCGGCCGCGACCAGGCGCATACCCAGCTGGGTATTGCCTTGTTGAGCGATTGCTGTGAAATGGCCTGGCACCAGGGGCTTGACCTGTATGGTTATGCCAATAACCGCTTGTTAAAAGGATTTGAGTATACCGCGAAATACAACCTGAATAAGGAGGTGCCTTTTATGCATGAGCTCGATCGCACAGGGAAATATGAACACTTTACACCATCAGAACAATCGCGCGGCGACTTGCGGCCGGTGTATGAACAGATCTTTAATCATTATGTAAACAGAATGGGATTGGCCGCGCCTTTTACAAAACAGGCGGCCGAAAAAATAAGACCCGAAGGTCCCGGTAAACCCGGCGCAGATCACCCGGGCTATGGCACCCTGTTATATACAAGACCGCCCGGTTCGGCGATCATTCACCATCCACGGGCAGCGCCAGGTGGCATTATAGCTACGGGTTCAAACCAACAAATAACGCTGACCTGGGTAGGCACTACCGGCGCGGAGACCTATTCCGTAAAACGTGGGGAGAAAAGCGGTGGTCCGTATACGACCATTGCGAAAAACATCCTGGCCACCAGCTATACTGACAAACAGGTAAAACCGGGCGTTGTGTATTACTATACCCTCACAGCAACGAATGCAAAAGGCGAAAGCCCCCATGCATTTGAAGTGGGCATCGCGGCCGGATTGCCCACTGCCTGGAAACAACAGGCCATCGGCGCCCCCGCGTCGACAGACCACGCCAACTACGATGGGAATGGATTTCGCATAGAGGCTTCGGGGAATGGGTTGGGCGATACCCGGGATACCTGTTTTGTTATTTACAAGCCATTGCAAGGCGATGGAACTATTACCATGCGTATTGATCCCGAACCCAGTTCACAGTTCTCCAAAATGGGATTGATGATGCGCGAAGCACTCACAGCAAATTCGGCTCATGCGTCTTTGATGTTGTATCCCGGTAAAACAAATTCAGTAGAAGCGCCTTCCTGGCAACTGCGATTGTTATCGCGCGCAAAAACAGGCGGGGTAACCACTGTTGATACCCCTGGGCGCCCATTGGAAGAGCCTGCAGTTACATACGGCCGCCTGACCGGTTATTACTGGTTACGCCTGCAAAGAAAAGGCAATGAATTCGCCGGCTTTGGTTCTTACGATGGTCAGGACTGGACGCCTGTTGGCAGCGTTCGGCTCTCTTTGAAAAAAGAGGTGTTGGTTGGCATACCCGTGTCGGCTGGTATGCCCAATAGCACTATTGTGCAAATAGACAATGTATCTGTAACGAATAATTAATTCCCTTCATGATAAAGAAATTCCTGTATGTATTACCCCTTACCGTACGCTCAGCGGACAATATCTGTGCAATTATTCTTTCTTAACCCCATGAATTATCCAAAATTCCCCTTTGCATGACAATTTCCGTTAAGAGTAATGTGCTTCTGTTGAAGCAAAAATGGCTGCGAACCGCTGCCATGAAGATCAGAACAACAAGTTTATTGGTGCTCGCCCTGGTTGCACAACATTCCCGGGCGCAGACCGGGTTGCTGAATGATGATTTCTCAACCGGCAACACCAACAACTGGAAAGCGGCTACGTCGGGTTCTACCGGACAGATCGTAAACGGCAGGTTTGTGGTAACAATGGCCGCTCAAGCTGGCGGTAAATACCGCGGCGACTTTCAAAAAGCAGGCGGCGTAACCCTGAATGCCGGCGCCTATCCTGTTGTGGCTATCAAGTTCAACAAGCCGCCCCGGTGTAACTATTTCTTCGACACCAACCTGGGGTCGTATAATGGTACCAACAACAATGCCACCAAAATAGCCTCCGCTACCGGCAATGTTTATTACTGGGACCTTTCAAAAGGCACCCTCGGTACTACTGCATTGGCCAGTAACACCACGACCAACCTCACTTCATTCCAGTTTAAAATTGCCGATGTGGTATTAACATCGGCTGAAGTAGCGGCAAATGATATTCAGTATGAGGTAGACTGGGTTAAAACCTTTGCATCCGTAGATGAACTGCGGGCGTATGTAGGCGTTAACAATCCGCCTTCTTTTTCTTTTCAGGGCAGCTTTGTGCATCCGGGATTATTGCACAATTCGGCGGACCTGGCAAGAATGAAAGGTTTTGTGGCCAACAAATTCGGCCGTCCTTACGCCAGCTACCAGTTACTGGCAGCTTCAACCCGTTCTTCGGCTACTTACCAGCTGGCAGGACCTTATCAATATCTTACCCGTGACGCTACCATTACAGTGAATGGCGTAAACGGCGGTGCTGTTAAAAATGGCGTGGAAGCCGATTTCCTGGCAGCTTATTACAATGCCCTGCTATATAACATTACCGGTGATGAAGCGCATGCCAAAAAAGCGGTGGAGATCATCGATGCTTATTCGGCTACCACTATCGGCATTATTGGTACAGATGCCGCATTGAACGGCCTGTATGGTTGTATGCTGGCCAATGCGGCTGAACTGATGCGTTATACGTATCCCGCATGGCCGGTGGAAAAACAAGTGCAATGCGAAACCATGCTGAAGCAGGTGTTTTACCCCGTATTGCAAAACTTCTCACCCTGTTCACATGGCAACTGGGATATCATATGCATGAAAGCCCTGATGGCCATTGCCATCTACAGCAATGATACCGACATGTTCAACCGGGTAGTAACTTATTTCTACCATGGCGAAGGCAATGGCAGCATCGATAATTATGTATTGACGGCCGCAGGCCAGTTGCAGGAGAGCAACCGCGACCAGCCGCACGTAATGCTGGCATTGGGCTCACTAGCTGAACTGTCTGAAATGGGTAGTAAGCAGGGTGTAGATCTGTACTCTGCTTCCGGTAATGCCATTATGCGTGGTTACGAGTATACCGCGAAATATAACCTGGGCAATACCGTAGATTACCAGACTGCGTACGATTATTGCGAAAAGAACTATTCCGATTATACGCCCGAAGCAATTTCTGCCAACGGCCGTGGCCAGTGGAGACCCGTCTTTGAAATTGCGTATAACTATTATGTGGTGGGCAAGGGCCTGCAAATGCCCTGGACCTTACAGGTGATGAAAGCCATGGGTCCCGAAGGTACGCCTGCCGGTGCAGACAATCCGGGTTATGGTTCTTTGTTTTTCTACCTGAATACGGCGCCCGATTATCCAAAGGACAGCACGACAGCACCTGTTGATACCACCATTGGGTTAATCAACGATAACTTCACTTCAACAGCCGATGGCTGGGCGGCTGTAACCAGCGGTTCAGTAGCTACCGTACAGAATGGCAAACTGAACATTACGTTGGTTACCCAGTCGAACGGTAAAGGCCGTGGCGATGTGAAAAAGACCGCCGGTGCTACCTTGTTACCTGATAATTACCCCATCTTTGCCATCAGGTTCAAAAAACCACAGGCCGGCAATATTACCTTTGATACCAACCTGGGTTCTTTTGGCAATGGCGCCAATAAATGGACCGGTAAAGTAGGGGATGATATCTATTATTACGATCTCACGAAAGGCGGTTTTGGCCCTACGCCAACCATGCTGGCAAAGGATAAAGCGACCAAACTCACTACCTTCCAGTTTAAAGTAGCTGATATCAGTTCAGGTGAAACCAGCTATGCGATAGAGTGGGTGAAGACAGTGAGATCTCTTGAAGATTTGAAGAACACGTTACCCCACGTTCCGCAAAGCATCAGCTTCGATTCGATACCTGCTGTTTTATTAGGCGATACGGCAGCTATTGTGCTCCAGGCAACCGCCAGCTCAAACCTGCCGGTTAGCTACACCATTTCTGATTCAACCATTGCTACTATCAATAATGGTGTGGTTACCATCATCCGTGATGGTACTGTGACCATTACTGCTTCACAATCGGGTGATTCAGCTTACCTGCCTGCAGTATCTATTCCCCGCACGCTGACCATTGCTCCGTTGGGAATTGCCGTACAATCGCAGGATGGCGACAATGGAAAACCTACCAATAACAGCATCGTTCCATACCTGAAACTGGTTAGTCAGGGTAACGCTACGGTAGCTTATGGTGAGTTGACTGCCCGTTACTGGTTTACCGCAGAGAATTTCGCTGGTATCAATACCTGGATCGACTATGCGGCACTCGGTAGCAGTAAAGTGAAAATGAAATATGTGGCCCTCGATACCCCACGCGCTGGCGCATACGGTTATATCGAATACAGCTTCGATAAAACGGCCGGCAACCTGGTAGCAGGTGATAATTCCGGTGTTATTCAGTCAAGATTTGCCAATACCGACTGGTCAAACTTCAACGAAGCAGATGACTACTCCTATGCGAACAACAAAGCATATGCAAACAACAGCAACATTACTTTGTACCGCAACGGACAACTGGTATGGGGTGTAGAACCGGTAGCCGTAAAACCAGCGGTGAATGTGAAAGCCTATTCAGCAACACAATACGGCAACGCCAATACCATCAGCACGTTTGTAACCATCAACAACGAAGGCAACATGCCCGTAGCTTATGGCGACCTGAGTGTACGTTACTGGTTTACAACCGATGGCGCTGCCGCGCTCAATTCATGGGTAGATTACGCTAAGTTGGGCAACAGCAATGTAATCACCAGCTTCAATACGGTAAGTCCTGTATTGACCGGTGCTGATAAGTACCTGGAGATAAAGATCGATCCAACACTGGGTAACCTGTACCCTGCAGGCAATACCGGTAATATCCAGTACCGCATGGCAAAATCCGACTGGTCGAACTTTACGTTTGCAAATGACTGGTCGTACATAGCGCCTGCCCCATTGGCGGAGAATGATCATATAACCGTTTATTACAAGGGACAACTGATCTATGGTACTGAGCCAACTGCTGTGCAACAGGCGCGTGTAGCTGCCAATATCACTGGCGAGGTAGTTGATAATATCAATACTGCTGCAAGCAAGATCATCCTGTTCCCCAATCCGGCAACAGATCATTTGAACATCCAGGCAGGTACAGTAGCGGCTGACGCGGTGGTACAGATCTACAGCCTCAGGGGCGAACTGTTACTCTCACGCAGACTCACTGCCGGTACCCAAACTATTTCCCTGCAATCACTCTCAGCCGGTATTTACCAGGTTGAAGTGCGCAATGGAAAGACCATAACAACAAAACAAATTATTAAACACTAAAAAGAATAGCCAGGGAAGAACCGATCTTCCCTGGCTATATTTAAATTAACGAACACTTGTCATGAAGATCCTCACAGGCATTGCCGGAATGAGCATGGCCGTTGTACTGATCGCCGCGGGTTGTAAGACCAGTGAGTTGAAAAGGACCAACCAGGCGCTGGATTATTGTATTACCCAGTTGTCGAAAACAATTGGTACGCTGCACGATTCAACCCGGATGCCCCGCAGCATAGCCAATGGAAAAACGGACTGGCGCCTGGTGGGTTATCGCGACTGGACCAGCGGTTTCTGGCCCGGCATCCTCTGGTACGCCTATGAGTATACGCATGACGAACAATGGAAACAACAGGCTGCCCGTTATTCTAATACATTATTTCCGCTGGCCGATACCGCCGCCATCGATCACGACCTGGGTTTCCAGGTATTCACCAGCATTGGCAATGGGTACCGGCTTACGCATGATCCAACCTATAGATCGATCTTATTAAGAACTGCCGATACCCTCTCGAAATTATTCAATCCCAAAGTAGGCACCATTCTTTCCTGGCCCCGCGCCGTGCCCGGTGTTGACTGGCCCTTGCGCCACAACACCATTATGGATAATATGATCAACCTCGAACTCCTGTTCTGGGCATCAAAAAACGGTGGCGATAAAAGACTGTATGATATCGCGGTGAAACATGCCGAAACCACCATGCACCATCATTTTCGTCCCGATTATACCTCTTACCATATAATAGTATACGATACCGCTACCGGTCAAAAAGTAAAAGGGATCACCCACCAGGGTTATTCCGACAGCAGCATGTGGGCGAGGGGACAGGCATGGGCTATTTATGGGTTTACCATGGTGGCCCGCGAAACCGGCGATACCCGCTTCCTGGATTTTGCACAAAAAGTGACCGACGTATACCTGGAAAAACTGCCTGCCGATTTAGTTCCTTACTGGGATTTCAATGCCCCCGATATTCCCAACGCGCCCCGCGATGCATCCGCAGCCGCTGTAGTGGCTTCCGGATTATTGGAGCTTTCTACCTTACTAACAGATGCTGCCAAATCAAATTATTACCGAACGAAAGCCGAAGCCATGCTGGTCTCGCTTTCTTCCAATAAATACCAAAGCCGGGAAGTGAACAATGCATTGCTGCTGCACTCGACCGGACATAAACCCAATGGCGGTGAAATTGATGCATCCATTATTTATGTCGATTACTATTACCTGGAGGCCTTGCTGCGGGAGAAAAGAATAAAAGAAGGAGGAATGAAAAAATGATCAGACAGGTTTTGTTGATGACAGTGTTCATCCCAATCGTCAGTAGTAGTAGTTCGGCGCAAACCGTACCCGATGACACAAAAGCGAGCGTACAATCGCCCGATAAAAATATAACCGTACAATTTTATCAGAAGCAGTTAGAGCCCGGTAAACGGGAAATGTATTACCGGTTGAGTTATAAGAATACACCAGTGATCAGTGAATCTGCCCTGGATCTTCAACTGGATAACAACCTGAGCGA
>JAJKIL010000117.1 GCA_021154515.1 Niastella sp.
ATTGGTACACTTGTCGTATACAATCAGCTGAGTTATATGCAGCACAAGAGCCTTGGCTTCAACCGCAGGCAGGTGTTGCTGGTAAAGCATATGAATGCACTGGATAAACAGGGGGTAACCTTTAAACAGGAAGTACTTCATTTGCCGGGTGTGGCAAGCGCTGCCTTAAGTTCATTTGTACCTACCGGCCACAGAAGATGGACGAATTACGTTACTGCTAATAACAATACGCATCAAACGGAGTTTTGGCCGGTTGATGAAGATTACCTGCGTACCATGAATATGAGCCTGGAGAAAGGAAGGGATTTCAACCCCGCGCTTTCATCCGATTCATCTGCCATAATCATTAATCAGACTGCTGCCCAGGCAATGGGTTTTGCGGGTGATGCTATTGATAAGACCATTGATCTGGGCAACAACCAGAGGCAATACCATGTTATAGGCGTTGTAAAAGACTTTAATTTCAATTCGCTTAGGGATAACGTTTCTTCTGTTGTATTAACCATGACCACTGCTTTTGAGCGAAAAAAGCAGGGCGATCGACCAGATGTGCTGGCTATTAAAATCAATAGTGACAAATTACCGGCCCTGATAAGTATGATCGAAAAAAAGTGGAAGACCTTTTCGAACAACCAGGAATTTGATTACTCCTTTATGGATGAAGATTTTGATAACCTGTACCGTTCGGAACAACGCACCGGGAAAATAGCGGCGCTATTTACCACCCTCGCCATCCTGATCGCCTGTTTAGGATTGTTTGGTCTGGCGGCTTATACTGCTGAACAACGGACCAGGGAAATAGGCATTCGCAAGGTGTTGGGGGCTAATGTGCCGGAACTTGTTGCCATGTTGGCTGCAAATTTCCTGAGGCTGGTGGGCATTGCCTTCCTGGTGGCCGCCCCATTGGCCTGGCTGTTTATGGATAAATGGCTACAAGGCTTTGCCTACCGGGAAAGCATATCCTGGTGGGTGTTTATTGTGGCCGGTCTGGGCGCTTTATTAATTGCCGGGCTTACTATCAGCAGTCAGTTTATTAAAGCTGCTGTAGCAAATCCCGTAAGGAGTTTGAAAGTTGAATAGCCCTGTTTTGGCACAATTCACCCCTAAGTTGTCGTTTTTGCACCGTGTCAGTTCGTGAAGTGAATTTTAGTTTTGTGTGGTCAATAAAATACAAACTAAAATTTAAATAGCGTTATGAGAAATTTATTCAAAACCCGCAATCCTCTTAGATCAATATTACTGATTGCAATAATGTTTGCCGCATCCCGGTCAAACGGACAACAAATCAAATCTTCCAACAGTGGTTATGCGCCTGTTAATGGCATCAAAGTTTATTACGAAGTATATGGCGAGGGTAGGCCTATTGTTTTACTGCATGGTGCTTTTATGACCATTGAGACGAACTGGGGTCAATTAATACCTGAATTGTCAAAAACAAGAAAAGTAATTGCCATTGAATTGCAGGGACATGGACACACACAGTTCTCAGATAGAAAATTATCGTTTCCTACTTTAGCAAGTGATGTGGAAGGAGTAATGGATTACCTGAAAATTGACAGTGCTGATGTAGCAGGATTTAGTATGGGCGGCTCTGTGGCTTACCAGTTGGCAATACAAAGCCCTAAACGGGTAACAAAATTAGTGATCATTTCTTCTACTTATAAAAGTAGTGGTTGGATACCCGAAGTAACTAATGCGTTTAAAAATCTGAAGCCTGAATTATTTACGAATTCCCCTATGAAAGCGGCATATGATGCCGTAGCACCGGACAAAACCAAATGGACAAAGTTCCTGGAACAGATGATTGATTTTACTCATGTAACATTCGATATGGGTGAAACAAATATTGCGAAAATTACTTCGCCTGTATTACTCATCTCAGGCGACAATGATGGCCTGGATAAAATTGAGTTGATAAAAACATATAAATTGTTGGGAGGTGGTATTTCTGCTGATCTGGGTAAAATGCCAAAATCTCAACTGGCCATTGTTCCTTCACAAGGACATGTGAGCCTGATGATGCAGACATCAACGATTTTGACCTGCCTCAACGGTTTTTTAAAGTAAATCATAGAATAATAGCTTTTACCTTAATTATAAATAATCGAATAAAATGAGAAAAATAACTGTTTTATCAATGATTACACTGGATGGTGTTATGCAAGCACCGGGTGGACCTGGGGAAGACACATCAGGCGGCTTCAAATATGGCGGCTGGACGGCCTCTTATGGTGACGAGCTTTTTGGAAAGATCATGGAAGAAGAGTTGAAACCGGCAGATTATATTCTGGGTAGAAAAACATTTGAGATCTTCTCGGCCTACTGGCCTCAACATGCTGACTTTTGGCCAGGCATCAATGATGGCGCCAAATACGTTCTGTCGCAGACCGTGGAAAAGTCAGATTGGAAAAATACCTTTTTCCTGAAAGATCTGGCAGATATCGAAAAGCTTAAGAATTCGGACGGTGCTGACATTCAGGTTTGGGGTAGTAGTAAGCTCATTCAACTGTTGCTTAAGCATGACCTGGTAGACGAGCTCCGGCTCAAAATTTATCCGTTGATCCTTGGTGAAGGAAAAAAACTGTTCGAAAACGGCGCGATCCCGGCCGCATTTACATTAACAGAAAGCCAGGTGACAACAAAAGGGGTTATTATAGCCAGTTACAAACGGGCCGGAGAAGTTATAACAGGCGATGTTGTTGCTTAGGGTTGTTACAAATTAAACGTAGCCCGCACCATGGCCATTCGGCCTCTTAGCTGAAAATTACCCACCGTAAACTGGTACGCGTTCAGGTTAAGTGTTTCATATTTTTTACATTGGCCAGATTGGTAACATCCAACCGGATGAAAAACGTCCGGTTCCGGAATGAAAAAAGGTTGTCTTAAAAGTAATTAGAAGTTTAAAATAAGTGAGGTAGGAAATAAGAAGTAGGAAGTACGAAACTCGCGAATTTCATATTTCCTACTTCTTACCTCTTATTTCATCAAGTTTAAAAACAAAGGGGACTTTTATTATTGAGGCCCTTCAATTCAATTCAATGGCAGTACCGCCAACCCACGTGGCCTGAAATCGTTGGGCACCGGCAACTGAACCGGTTCTTCCAGTTCCTGCAAATCGGAATCGCCACCAATATGCAGCACATGCAGGTAATTGTAATTACCAATTGAGAGATCCGGATTGGTATGTTGGGAAACTATATATAGTAACTGGTCGTTGCTGCTGGTGGCCAGCGATACACAGGCACTGCTGGTGCTGCTGCCATAATACTGGGTGTTGTATACCGGTCCTCCCTGCTTAAGAGATAAATCACCTGTTTTGCGCGGTGTACGGGCATCGGTGATATCGAACATGCTCACCGAATTTTCGGTGGTATTGGCGGTGAATAACCGGTAATTGCCATTGTCAGAACAAAAGCGGCTACAGCCCGGACGGGCATAGGTATCGCCCACATGCGTTAAGGCGCCCGTGGTTGTATTCATATCATAATAACTAAAGTGGTCACTAAATGGAAACGCCATGTATAATACATTCTGCCGCCAGCTTTGGCACAAACCCAATGCACCCGGTGCCTGGGCATCTATGGGCGGCGCATCAGGGCCGTTTGTTAACACGCCATCAGTATTAATGGAAAACAGGTTCAGTCTTACAGCTGGTGGTGTATAGTTAAATCCCCAGGTATTGGCGCCATATACAAATGGGCCGGTACGTGATGCCAGCACCTGTCCAGGTGAAATGCCATCGCGTACGTCCATTTTACTTACCGGTGTTAAGGCGCCATTGCTTCCTAACGTAAACACGGAATAATTGGGCGGCAAGGAGGAGGGTTGTACAGGATCGTTACTTTTATTAAGTACAATAATTAATTGTTGCCACTGGGCAATGCTTACCGGGGTTTCTCCATTGGAAGAAAACGGCGCACCTGGTACCAGCGTCAAGGCGCCACCGGGTTGTATGTTGAATACAGAGATGGTATTGTCGCCCGAATTAACGGTAAGCAAGAACCGCTTGTCGTTCGTGATCATCACTTCATGGTCTGAGTTAAAGGAACCGGCGTTCTGCGAACTGAACAGACCTGTTCCGCCGGTAAGGAATGGGCTTTCTGTCATCGGTATGGCATGCCCATCTGCATATATCTTATAGGCGAGTATTGCGTTCTGGCCTTTTTCAGAATTATTTGTTTGAATGTAAATAATATCCTTTGCACTACCCCTTCCACTGCCGCTGTATTCATTTAACTTACTGCAGGAAACAAGTAAACAGCCGAATACAAATGCCCATAGGGTGATGCTCACAGGTTTCAGGATTTGCTTGCTCATAAATGTGGTATAATTGGGTGAAGGTGCTGTTTGGAAAATACAATTTCAATACCATGGCTAAAGTGTGTACTGCAAGCGGGGTACACTACTCATTTTATTTGATAAATTTTCTGAAAGATTGGTTAGTCCGTAGATTATTTTTCCCGTTTTTATAATTTTATCCGAAATCCTGCCTGAACAAATATCGACCTGGTTTTCCCCACATCAATACGGTCTAAGTCATCGCTTATATCGGTAAGCGACCATTCATAGGACGCATCCAGGAAGAACAGCGAAATATCGAGCCCTGCGCCCGCGTATACGCCCCAGTCGGCATTCTTTAAAAAGTCCTTATCCAGATTTTTTGTGTTTGTCAACACGAAGGCAGACCCACCACCAAAAATGCGCACATTGACAGTCGATTTTTCATCGAGCAGGTTTACGCCGATAGTTACCGGTACACGGATGCCGCTTATGTTGAAATCGACGTCCGAGACCGAGCTGTTCGAAGATTCAAATTTGGTTGATTTCTGAACATAAAAAACCCCCGGCTCCAGGTAGACCCTGTCTTTTGACAACATGATAGAACCGCCGATCTGCCAACCCACTCTTGCCTTGAATTCGCCGCCTTCATCTTTCGACAGGTCGGTAAAATTGACCCCCGCGGCTGGTTTTATTACAATTTGCGCCTGCGCCATCATCGTTCCAAATAACAATGCCGATAATAAAATAAACAGTTTTCTCATAAAAGAAAATTTTGCCTTGTATGCACAAGGTGGTTATAAAATAAAAAAGCGCTTCCCAGGGAAGGATGCTACCTACAGGCAATAAAGGGGAGATGTATCAGGATGGTAATGCGGATGGCATGGAAGAATGGAATAATACGAAGGCAATATAATCCACAAAAATGCGGCCTCAGGACAAACTTTTTTCTGCTTCAATTTGCCAATTAGGGATATTGGATATCCAATGTTTTGACACCTTTTTTATTAGTTGTTGCTATTTCTTCCTTAATTTTAATTTGTTGTTAATGTTTGCGTAGCAACTTTTAACCAGCCGGTCTGTTAATTTTAACATTTACTCCTACCCAACGCTGTTTTTATTCCTGCCCACCCAAACTCTTTTCCGTTATTTAATCACCTGTTATTACACGTTCTATGAATGGAGTATCTGCTTTGTTATTGTTATTGATACTGTACCCTTCATTATTGTACCCGCAGGCAACCACTGATACTACGCTGCAGGAAGCGTCCCTGCCCAATTGTATCCGGTATGGGCTCGACCATCAGCCTGCCATTCAGGCTTCATTAATTGATGAAGAGATCACCGAAACAACCATTAAGAACAAACTGGCCGACTGGTATCCACAACTAAACATTACGGCCAACTACCAGCATTACCTGAAAATGCCGGTGACTATTTTCCCCGACCTGAACAATCCCACAGGTCCCAAACGTGAAATACAAACCGGCGTACGTAATTACTCAACGCCCCAGCTGGCATTAACCCAAACTATTTTCAATCGCGATGTATTGCTGGCAAGCCGTACTGCCCGGGATGTTCGCCTGCAGGTCCGCCAAACCACCACCGCCAATAAAATAGATGTGGTAGCCGCTATTTCAAAAGCATTTTACGATGTGCTGCTTACCCGGCAGCAAATACAGGTACTGCAGGAAACCATTACCCGGCTCGACCGGAGTTTGAAAGACGCGTACTATCAATACCAGAGCGGCGTGGCAGACAAGATCGATTATAAAAGAGCCACCATCTCATTGAACAATGCCAAAGCCGATCTGAAGGCCGCTCAGGAACAGCTTACTGCCCGGTATGCCTACCTGAAGCAGCAAATGGGGTATCCTGCCGAACAACCATTACGGTTATCATTCGATACCACCCATATGGAAGGGGAGATTGCCTTCGACACGTTACAAAAAGTGCAATATGAGAGCCGCATAGAGTTCCAACAATTGCAAACCCAGCAACGGCTGTTGCAGGCCAATGTTACATACAATCAATGGAGTTATATTCCCACCTTGTCGGCCTTCGGTTATTATAACGTGGTTTATCAGAACGATGAATTTTCAAAATTGTATGCCCATTCATTCCCCAACCTGTACATAGGCCTTCAATTCGCCTGGCCGCTTTTTCAGGGCGGCAAACGAATGTGGAACATCAGGCAGGCCAACCTGCAGCTAAAGCGAAATGATGTGGAGATGACGGATCTTAAAAATAATATCAACACCCAGTACAGTCAGGCCATGGCCACCTATAAAAGTAACCTCACTGATTTTTATGCCCAGAAAGAAAACCTTGACCTGGCCAGTGATGTATATAACACCCTGCAATTACAATACAAGTCGGGAGTTAAAACTTACCTGGAGGTGATTATTGCCGAAACCGATCTGCATACCACGCAACTGAACTATTATAATTCATTATACCAGGTATTATCAAGTAAAATAGATGTTGAAAAAGCACTCGGTACTTTATCGTACTGATAAAAAGCTAATGCATATGAACAAACAGCTTTCATGGGCAATTATTATTACCGGCGCCGGTTGGTTATTGCCGGCATGTAAAGATGATAAAGCCAAAACCCAACAAGCCGCCCCGCCGCCCGTTCCGGTAAATGTTTATACTGTAGCAAAAGGCAAGGCTTCTTATTATGATCAATACCCGGCTACAGTAACAGCGCTGAACCAGGTTGAGCTGCGGCCGCAGGTGAACGGATATTTGACCGGCATCTTTTTTAAAGATGGGAGCAGGGTTAGAAAAGGGCAGAAGCTATACGAAATAGACAGACAGCAATACATGGCGAATTACCAGCAGGCCCAGGCCGGTTTGCAGGTGCAGGAAACCAACCTGATGAAAGCCCAGAAGGATGCTGATCGCTACCATGAGCTGGAAAAGCACGATGCCATTGCTAAACAACAGGTAGACTATGCCGACGCTGCCCTGGAAGCTGCCCAGAAACAGGTGGCCGCTGCCAAAGCCAATGTGGCCAGTGTTCAAACGGGTTTACGATATACCACTATCTACGCGCCCTTCGATGGTACTATCGGTATTTCACAAGCGAAACTGGGAACTGCTGTTTCGGCGGGGCAAACCCTGTTGAATACCGTTTCATCCGATGATCCCATGGCTGTTGACCTGGCCATCGATCAAAAAGACCTGTACCGTTTTGAGCAGTTGCAAAAGAAAGGGGGCACTGCCAAAGATTCTACCTTTAAACTGATATTGCCCGGTCAGGAAACATACCCGCACCCCGGCCAGATCTATTTAATTGACCGGGCGGTTGATCCCCAAACAGGAACCATAAAAGCGCGGCTGGTTTTCCCCAATAAACAAAGTGACCTGAAGGTGGGGATGACGGCGAATGTGCAGATCCTGAACAATGCCAAAACCGAAAAATTACTGATCCCCCAAAAAGCTATTGTTGAGCAAATGGGGGAATACTTTGTATATACCACCGATGGCAAGGCGGCCCATCAAAAAAAAGTAAGCCTGGGCACCAGGATCGGCGACCAGGTTGTTATTAACGATGGGTTGAACGAAGGCGAACAGGTTATTATCGATGGGATGCAAAAGTTAAAAGAAGGATCTCCTGTTCAGATAGGACAGCCAAAGCCCGCAGGCGCGCCCACCGCAGCGAAGTAACATTGTTGACTATTGATTATTTTCAAGAAGCTATTATATGATCGCTAATACATTTATAAAACGACCGGTAACAGCTATAGTGATCTCTATTGTGATCGTAATGACAGGCTTACTGGCGATGGACGGTTTACCTGTAGCGCAATATCCCAATATTACGCCGCCTGTTGTTCAGGTAACCGGCGCCTTCACCGGCGCCGACGCCCAAACGGTGGAACAAACCACGACCACGGCCGTTGAAACGCAAATAAACGGTACACCCGGGATGGCCTTTTTGCAAAGCAACAGTACCAGCGATGGCCGTACCACTATGAATGTAACTTTTGAAGTAGGCACCAACGTTGATATTGCCGCCCTGGATGTGCAAAACCGGGTAAGCGTGGCCACGCCTGCATTGCCCGACGATGTTAAACGCCTTGGTCTTACCGTTCGTAAGCGTAACCCCAGTATCTTAATGCTGGTGGCCATGTTCTCACCCAAAGGAACACACGCGGTTCCCTTCCTTGATAATTTTACCAATATATATGTAAAAGACGCCCTGTTGCGCGTAAAAGGCGTGGGTGACGTATTTACCCGGGCAGATGATTTCAGTATGCGCGTTTGGCTGCAGGCCGATAAACTGGCGCAATTGGGCATTACGGCCAATGAAGTAATTGCCGCCCTTACCGAACAGAACCTGCAGGTGGCGGCCGGTTCAGTAGGCGCGCCGCCGCAACGCTCGGTGCAGGCTTTTGAGTATACTGTGTTCACTAACAGCAGGCTTACTACAACAGACCAGTTTAAAAAGATCGTTGTACGGAGTAACCCGCAGAACGGTTCAATTGTTTACCTGCAGGATGTGGCCAGGGTAGAGCTGGGCAAATTCAACTATTCGAACAATTCTTTTGTAGATGGTCGAAGAGCTTCGTACCTGCTTGTTTACCAGGCGCCCGGCAGTAACGCATTGGAAACTGCACAGGGTGTATATGATGTAATGACCCGGTTGAAAAGATCGTTTCCCTCCGACGTTGATTATGTGGTTCCTTTTGAAGCCGTTTCTGTGGTACAGGTTTCTATACATGAAGTAGTGCATACGCTGCTGGAAGCATTGGCGCTGGTAGTGTTGGTGGTATTCCTGTTTTTACAAAACTGGCGGGCTACGCTGATCCCGGTACTCGCCATTCCCGTTAGTATCATTGGCACCTTTATATTTTTTATTCCGCTTGGCTTTACCATCAATACCCTTACGCTGTTTGGTTTTGTACTGGCGATCGGTATTGTGGTAGATGATGCTATTGTGGTGGTGGAAGCGGTGCAGCATTATATGGAAGTACAAAAAATGTCGGCAAAAGAAGCCACATCAGCCGCCATGGGCGATATCTCGGGGCCTGTGGTGGCTATTGCCCTCATCCTTGCTTCGGTGTTTATACCGGTAGGCTTTATACCCGGAATTGTGGGCAGGCTGTACCAGCAATTTGCCATTACCATTGCCATTTCGGTATTGATCTCGGCCTTTATCGCGCTTTCATTAACACCGGCTTTATGTACCCTGTTATTAAAGCCAAGCCATATTACCAAAGAGGCAAGGGGCCTTAACAAACTCTTCTTTAAATTCAATGAATGGTTTGCCCGTACAACCAATTCCTATGGCCGTGGCGTAAGCAGCGCTATCAAAGGCGCGCGCTACGTAGTAATATTGCTGGTGTGTATTCTGGTGGGTACCTTTTTGCTGTTTAAAACAAAACCAACCGGTTTTATTCCAACAGAAGATGAAGGCCGCGTATACATCACCTACGAGCTGCCTGAAGCTTCTTCAACCAGCCGCAGTATTGAAGTGTTGACCACTATACAAAACACTTTGAAAAGCATGCCTGCCGTGGCGCACTATGCTGCTTTGGGCGGTTTGAACGTGGTTACCTTTTCAACCAAATCGAATGCAGGAACCGTATTTACGCAATTAAAACCCTGGGATGACAGAAAAGATAAACAACTGCAGATAAACGGCGTAATTGCAGAAGTGCAAAAGAGGCTATCTGCCATTAAAGACGCCAATATTGTAGTGATCCCGCCACCGCCCATACCGGGGTTAGGACAAACCGCCGGTTTTACCTTTGAATTACAACAACGCGAAAGCACGGATGACCTCAGGACCTTTGAAAAAGTAGTACAGAATTTTGTGGTGGAAGCCAATAAACGGCCTGAGATAAACCGTGCCTTTTCATTCTTCACGGCCCGTACACCCGGTTACCAGGTAAATGTAGACCGGGAACAATGCAAAAAGCTTGGCGTTTCCATAGCAGATGTATTCAACACCATGCAAACATTTATGGGCAGCCGCTATGTAAACGACTTTAATATTTATGGAAGAAATTTTCGCGTAGTGGCGCAGGCTGACACCACCTTCCGGGGCGATATAAGCGAATTGCAACGATATTATGTGCGAAATGCTGCAGGAGGAATGATACCGCTGAGTGCAGTTACCTCCTATGCCACCACTGAAAGCGCTCCGCTCATTCAACACTATAACCTGTTCAGGTCGGCAGAAATAAACGGCGGTTCAAAAGAAGGCTATAGTAGCGGTGATGCGCTTACTGCATTACGCGAGGTGGCCGATAAAGTATTACCTACCGGCTATGGGTATGAATTTTCGGGCTTAAGCCGGGAAGAAGTGAATGCGGGGTCAAAAACAGTGTACATCTTCGCCCTGTCTGTGGCGTTTGTATTTCTGTTCCTGGCGGCGTTGTACGAAAGCTGGTCGGTGCCCTTCTCTGTATTGCTGGCAGTGCCTATCGGCGCGTTTGGCGCGATACTTACCCTTATTTTCATTCCAACATTATCAAATAACGTATATGCCCAGGTAGGGTTGATTACCCTGATCGGTTTGGCAGCCAAGAATGCCATCCTGATCGTTGAGTTTGCCAAAGAGCGCGTGGATCGCGGGCAGGAGCTCGTTGCGGCTACGCTGGAAGCGGTAAAACTGCGTTTACGGCCCATTCTTATGACCTCGCTCGCATTTATACTGGGTGTATTGCCACTGGCATTTGCCAGCGGCGCAGGCGCCAATGCCCGTAAAACCATCGGCTGGACGGTTTTTGGCGGCATGCTATCGGCTACCCTGTTATCGATATTTACTGTACCGGTGTTGTTTGTAATTATTACACGTTTCTCATATGGCAGACAAAAGCTGGAGGAATTGCGAAAGAAGGAAAGAAAACTATCGGAGTAGCCACGCTGCTGCAATCGTTTTTTTTTTGTGCAGCAAAATTGATAAGTATAACCTTTAGGTGATCTGATAAAGGAACTCTTATATTCAGATTTAATACAGCATACATCCCACTGTTAGCTGCAATAGGATTAACTTTTCCCGTTATTGTAATAGCAAACTTAAAAAGGTAGTCAGAATTGGCATTACCGTAATAACTACACAGTTATTGCAACCGGGTTAATTATGAAAAAAAGTATTGAAATATGGAAGCTGTTCTGTCTGGCCGGCATTTTATTGCTTTCAATCGGCAAGGTGCAGGCGCAACATGCAACAGATTATACAATACATGCCACTCTTATTTACCGCTTTACAAAATATATTGACTGGCCGGCTAATAAAAAATAGGGTGATTTCATTATCGGGATCATAGGAGATTCACCGCTATATGATGATCTAAAAAGTTTTATTGCCAATAAAACAGTTGGTAGTCAGAAAATAGTTGTTACTAAGGTGACCACTCCGAAAAACTATAGTAACTGTCAAATACTTTTTATCAGTGAAGAAGAAAGCGGGAATTTAAAAAAGATCGCTGAGCTTACTTCGGGCACCCCGGTCTTACTGATTACTGAATACAACGGCCTTGCACATAAAGGATCATGCTTCAATTTTATTACGGTAAATGATCGGCTGAAATTAGAGATCAATAAAAGTAATGTTGAACAAAGGAATTTGCACATTGCTTCTGAATTGCTTGATCTGGCGATAATTATAAAATGAAAAATAAAACCCCGAATACCCAGTTATATGAAAAAGCCCTGCACTGATAAGAAGATACTCTTATTTGCGATTACTATCATGGCATGTAGTATAACCTATAGCCAGGTAGATACCAACAAACTACAAAGTTTGAACCTGAAGGATCTTCTGAACGTAAAGATCACTACAGCCAGCAAAACATCCCAGGACCTGGAGATGGCCCCTGCTACCGTGATCGTGATTACGCAGGAGCAGATCAAACTGCGGGGTTACCAGTCGTTGTTAGATGTGCTGTACGATTTGCCCGACATGAAGGTGGACGATAAAGTGCGGTCGCACCTTCATAATAATTTTGTAATGCGGGGTACGCCGGGGCAGGAAAAATTTGTGATCCTGCTCGATGGGATGCGCATATCTTCTCCCACGAATGAAACAATGCCCATCCTGGAAAATTATCCCGTTAACCTTGCCGAGCAGATCGAAATAGTATTGGGGCCTGCTTCGGCGCTTTATGGGGCAGATGCAGTGTCGGGGGTGATCAATCTCATTACCAAAAAGTCTTCTTCCAAAAAAGCTATCAGGGTAGATGCCACATCGATGGCAGGCGCCTACGGTTATATCAACAATACATTATTTATTGCCAAAAAACTGAATGAACACGCAAACCTGGTTGTTTCGGGTCAATATTGTTATAACCAGGGTGTAAACTATACCAAACTGTATAAACAGGATACCTTATTCAATACGGCTGCCTACACAACAGGAACGTTTAACACTATTTTCGGCCCAATGACCCCAAAGACACCTGTAAACAGCAGGATAGAAATGCCATTAAAAGCATACAATTTATATGCATCGTTACAGGTGGATGAATTTTCGTTAGCGATTTTCAGGAACTATGCACAAACGCCTACATTTTATGAAGAGAATCCCAACAATGCCGTTTACAACAAAAATGTTTTTATGGGTCAGGGCATCACTATGGCAAACGCTTCTTATAGAAGATCTTTTGGGAAGGTCACAGCTACCACCTCCCTGCTGGCCAGTGAATATGTGATGAATCCGAAATCGAATTACCGGAATGTTTTTTCGGGTATGGAACCG
>JAJKIL010000118.1 GCA_021154515.1 Niastella sp.
GTTAACAAGTTAACACGTTAACAAGTTGACAAGTTCGTGGGGGTGAAGTAGGAGGTTGATAGAGTTGACGGGGTTGATAAAGTTGATAAAGGAAGGGCAAGTGAGTGGTGAGTTGTCAGTTACTGCCCTTTGCCCACTGCCTGCCGCCTTTCATCTTTGCCCTCTGCCCTTTGCCTTTTTCACGTATTATCAGCTTTTTGAATAAGCATGATAAGATTGTTGTCGAGAGCAATGGAGTCAGTCAGCAGGGATGTGTTATTGAACTGGGCGCATAGAGAAGAAAGCAGGTCATATTCAACGATCACTTTCTTTTGCTCGTTTTCATAAACAAGCAGGTGAATGGGTAAATACAGTCCGGCCCCGGTATGATTGTCTATCATTCTGTCCATTATTTCAGGATTGCCGAGCTGGTATTGCTTTGCTTTTTTATAGCGCACTTTTTGGGGCAGGTCTTCCTGTGACATAATATTATAGATCATCAGGTTGTTTTTATCGCAGGTACTGTTTAAATAGCAAACCGTAGAGGCGGGAGCGGCGCCTAATGAACGGAGCGCAACCGGCATTAAAATGCCCAATGCTTTTTCCAGCTGATAGGTGAATTGATCAAAACTGTTTTTTATTTCAAGGCTCACATGTTCTATTACTACTGCTCTTTTCATTTCCCGAAGTTCGCTTCTGCCGGAAGCAATTCCCTTCACATTTGCGAATAAATATAAGCGAGGAGAGCTTAATGCTGGCTTCTGATCCTGCTCAGGCTTTGGGGGGCAATACCCAGGTAGGAGGCGATATAATAGTTGGAGAACATCTGCAATAAATGCGACTCTTCTTTTACTAACTTTTGATACCGGTCTGCGGCTGCCATAGTGAGCAGGGTAAAGGCCCGGTCGTACATGTTCATGAAGGCGCTCTCATTCAGTTTCCGCATCCAACGTTCGTATATAAGTGATTTTTCTATCAAATAATTTACCTGCGTTTTAGTGAACAGTAAGGCATTTACCTCAGTAAGCGTTTCAATGGCTATTGAAGAAGGATTGTTTTGGAGAAAAGCCCGGTAATCGGTGGCAAACAGGTTTTTACTGATACTTTCGGGGGTGTTGAAATAAAAATTCCAGGTGATGGTTTTACCTGAGAAGTCGGTATAGTACGAGCGGCCCAACCCTGATACAATGAAATAGATCTTGTCGCACGGGTTGCCTTCGAGGAGCAGGAGATGTTTTTCGGGCAGCGTTACTTCACTGGTATGGTCGGCTATTAACTGCATGGTATCGGTATCGGGTTCTACAAACTTTCGCATATAATTAAAAAAAGGCTCACAAGTTTCTACCGGTATCATGTAATGCAGTTAGGTTTATCTTCCTGTAAATATGTATTAACATCAGTATCGTAATAACCGATAAACCAAAAATAATGATAGTTCCCGAGATTTCCTTTAATGCTGTTAAACTTGCCTGCTGTTGAATGTTTTGATAGAACCTGGAAATATTACCCTGTGCCAATACCTGGGGCTCATTGGCATCGATGTGAGTGGCCAGTTTTGATAAATGCCTGGTCCTTTCTGCATATAAAAAATAACTATACAGCCCGGAAATAATACCCGGCGCCAGAAAGGAACGTACCAGTACGATCACCCCTACTGTCTTAAGCACATGAGGAAAAGGAAAGCCGGCCGTTGCATACAGGCCAATGGAAATATACAGCAGCGCCAGTCCAAACCCTTTAACCAGGGAAGGCAACCAGAGATCTGCAATGTTCAGATCAGTCACAAAACTGCCATACATCAGCATGTGATATCCGACCATGGCTGCAAATCCGATGATGATGAGCAACTGGCCGTTGTATTTATGGCGGTACCAGAAAAAGCTCATAAGGCAACCCGCAATAATACCAGGGATCAGATACAGGTTTAATTCTGCATTCCGGATTGATTCAAAGTGAAGCACACTACCTGAATAAGCGGCCTGAAAAGTGGCCGGTGTAAATAGACTCAACAGCACAAGCAGCACAAGACCCAAACTGAAATTGGTTTTTTTGAACAGTTGCAGGTTCAACAAAGGACGTTTGAGTAACAGCTCCCGCCTGATGAACAACAGGAGGGTGATAACTGCGCCAAAACATGCGGTGGTAATGGCTGCCGAACTGAACCAGTCTTCTACCTTTCCGTACACGGCCACATAATTGATCAGCATTAGCGAAGTAATCAACAGCAACAGCCCGGGCATATCCAGCTGGTATAAAGGGATCTTCCTTCTTAATGGATGATGTTCGATGAAAATAACTGCCAGGATAATACTGATAGCTATCAGGATAAACATTGCATAATACGCGTACCGCCACGAATACAGGTTGGTGAGGTAAGCGGTAAACCAGGTAATGAAGTACAAACCGGCCAGCACCATAAAATAAAAGAAAGGATATAACCGGGCAGTTTCCATTTTTTTGCTCCAGATCCCTAACCAGGCCAGATAAATGGGCCCTACCGTAAATATTTTTGTGAATCCCAATACAAAGGTAGCAGCTACTGTTATAGTAGGATCGCTGGTGGTGGCGCATACCCAGTTCATCAACAACTGCATAACAAAACCCGTGAGCGCCAGTGTTTTGATGGGCAGTCTGCCTAAAAGCCGGATCATAAATATAATACTGGTGCCCATGCCGATAAACAGGGCGTTGCCCGCCATGGTAAATGGTTCTGCATACACCCCCAGATCGCTGTACATGTCAATGGTTATTCCGTTAAATACGCCATTTACACAAAGGGCTACAAAGGTCAGCAGCGTTAAGATGGCATAACGGAGGTATGTTGGAACCCAGGCATAAAAAAGTGGTTTGATTTCCATGACTCAACTATTTTTAATGAGCGATCCGAACTTCTACATTCATTCCGGCCCTGAAGCGCCTGAGCAGGGCTGCGTTGTTTTCATTTTTTACAAACTCTATCCGAACCGGGATGCGTTGTTGCACTTTTATAAAGTTCCCGGTTGAGTTGTCGGTAGGGATGGCAGAGAACCGGGAACCTGTTGCTTCTGCAATCGCAGATACTATGCCTTCCAGTTCCTGTCCACCAAAGCCATCTACCTGCAGTTTTACTTTTTGCCCAATGTAAAGCCGGGCTATTTGTGTTTCCTTGTAATTGGCAACCACCCAGCTGCTGTCGTTCCGTACATACGATAACAGGGTTTGTCCGGCCTGTAACAATTGGCCTTCCTGGATGTTGCGGCGGCCGGTAACGCCATCGTAAGGCGCGGTAATAACTGTATAGGACAGGTTCAGTTTGGCATATTCCATCAAAGCATGCGTACGTTTGATGTCTGCATTGTTTACGGAGATCTTATTGGTTGTTTCTACAGTGGAAAGGTTGGTAGTAGCGCGCTGTTGCATCAATGCTTTGGTTTGAGCCGCCAGTGCATCGTACTCAGATTTTACCTGGTCAAATTGTTGTTGGGTGGCGGCGCCTTCGCTCAACAGGTTCTCGTACCGGTGGTATTGTTTTTCCGCATTCCACAACCGGGCCTGTGCGGCAGCGATGTTGGCATCGGAAATACTCAGCCCGCTTTGTACGGTATTGACGCTTGAAGCGGTTACCGTTTTTGACGCAGTGGCTGCCAGGTAAGCCGCCTCTGCCTGCTCCAGTTGAATTTGATATTCCCGGTCATCGATCAATACCAGCGTATCGCCTTTTTTTATATGCTGGTGCTCGGTAAAACGAACTTCCTTAATATAACCGGGGATGCGGGTATTAACAGGGTTGATGTAGGCTTCGATCTGTGCGTCGTTGGTGTACAGGTCGCTGTTCAGCTGCAGGTAGGTGGAGGTGCCCCAGGCAATAAAAGCCAGGGCCGCCGTGATCAACAAACCGTTGAGCACGATCATTTTTTTGTTTTTGTGAGCGTTCTGTTTCATATAAGTGAGTTGAAAATGTTATAATAAACCGATTGATTTTTGTAACTGGTAATGCGCGTATACAATGTTTATCTGCGCGGTGCTTACTTTAAGCTCTGCTTCTATTTTTGTATTGGCCGCATCGATGATATCGGTGAGCAGGGCCAGCTGGTTGAAATATTTTTTCTCCACGATACGATAATTTTCTTCAGCCGACTTCAGATCATCGGTATAAGTGGTCAGTTCATCTTTTGCTTCCTTATATTTTATAAAAGCGGCGTTTACCGATAATTCCACATTTTGCTTTTGAAGGGTTTCTCTGGCAAGGGATTGTTCTACCTGTATTTTTCCGGCTTTTACTTTTCTGGGGCTTTGGTATATGGAAGAGATATTATATTTAACACTTACGCCCGCCAACCAGATATTGTAATAAATGTCCTGGGCCGGAATGGAATTGGTATACGGCCGTTGAAAGTTATTGCTGGTGAAAAGGCTTATCTCCGGATACCGGTCCGCCTTAATTACTTTCAGGTTGGTTTTGGCAATTTCAATTTCTTTGGCCGCCGTTTTCAGGTCTTTGTTATTGACATAGCTTGTCGCCATCAGTTGATTAATGGTCACGTTTTTAAAAGGAAGTGATAACAGGGTTGTATCGGGGATCAATTGTTCATTCAGCCCAAGCCCCAATACCACATTCAGTTGTTGCGTTTGGATATTAATATTATCGTCTGTTTTACGGATGGCCAGTTCAAGGTCTGAGATAATGAGTTGGGTGCGCAATACATCATTATTGGTAACCAGCCCCTGCTTTTGCAGGTGCAGGATGTTCTTCAGCCGTTCCTGCGCCAGTTTGGTATTGTTCCCGAAAACCTGGCGTTGGTTGATGAGTTTATAAATATCCAGATACTTGGCAGCCACCAGGAATTTTATGTCTTCCCCGTTTTTTTCCTGGTTTAACAGGGCCACCTGTTCTTCAAGACTGGCCTTTTTTATATTGTTGGCAATTTCACCACCCCTGAAAATGGTTTCCGATGCCTGCACGGAAAATTGGGTCAGGTTGTGCGGAACGTGCGCTGTAATATGTTTGCCAAAAGACGGGTCCCATATTTGAGAGTTGCTTAAATACCCATAATTAATGGCACTGGAAATATTGGGCAAATGTCCCAGTTTGGCGATGTCAATTTTCTGATGGGCCAGTTCGGTATTTTGCGCCGCAATTTTTAACTGCGCGCTGTTTTGTTCAGCCAGCTCAAACGCATGTTGCAGGGTCAGCACCCGCGGACCGGCTTCCTGGCTAAAGGCCACCGGCCCTGCCAGTATCATTATTATTAGTAATGTTTTAGTTAATGCTTTCATTGTATGATCGATTTGCAGGTACAAAGTAATGGCAGTGAAACGGCGGGTTCGTTCACATTTGTGAATTAATGAGGAATCGTGAAACGGCAAACGTGAAACGTGAAAGGGTTTCCGATATTCCAGCCTCGCTTCTGCAATCAACCCCAACTTCATCGGGGCAAGTCCTGTTCTACTCGTTAACTTGTCAACTCGTTAACTCGTTAACTTGTCAACTTGTTAACTCGTCAACTCGTCAACTGGTCAACTCTTTTCATTAACTTTATCACACACGTATGAACCAGATCATCCTTACCAAAGAACAGGCAAGAAAAATCATCCTCCATGCGGCCGGACTGGCCAAACACGCGCAGTTTGGAAAAGGGCGCGAAGCAGTGTACAAGCTCATCGATCATTTGGGTTTTGTTCAACTCGATACCAACTATGTGGTGGAGCGGGCCCATCACCATGCGATCTATGCGCGGGTGCCCGATTATAAACAGGATTGGCTCGAAGAATTGCAGCATGATGGAAGGGTATTTGAATATTTCACCTGTGACGCAGGCTATATGCCCATGCACGACTTCCGGTTTTCACTGCCCATAAAAGCAAGTTTTGCCAAAAGGTATCCATTGGAACAGCCCGAGATCAATCTCATGAACCAGGTGCTGGACAGGATAGGGCGCGATGGGCCGCTGGGTGTAAAGGATTTTGATAACGATCGCCAGGTAGCCAGCTCCGGCTGGTGGGACTGGCGCCCTTCGAAGGTGGCGCTCGAACGATTGTACATGAGTGGCCAGCTGATGGTAACGCGGAAAAAAGATTTCCATAAACGCTATGACCTGCCCCGGAACATTGTGCCTGCCGACATCGATACCGACATACCCACACCTGAGGAATTTGCCCGGCATGTGATCAAACGCTGTTTGCAAAGCATGGGCGTTGCTTATGCAAAAGAAATGGCCTGGCGCGCGCATTATGTAAAAGATAACCTGGTGAAAAAGGAACTGGAGAAAATGGCAGCGGAGAAAGAGATCCTGCCCGTGGCGGTTGAAGGATTGAAAGGACCGCTCTATATGTTGCCCCCTTATAAAAACAAAAAGATCACACTGGCTGGCGACGCATTTATCTTGTCCCCATTCGATGCGTTGAATGTATTCAGACACCGGTTAAAAGACTTCTTTGAATTTGATTACCAGATAGAGTGTTTTGTGCCTGCTCCCAAACGGAAATACGGTTATTTTTCATTGCCCGTATTAATAGGCGATACCTTTGTCGCCCGCATGGATTCAAAAGCCGATAGAAAACAAAACCAATTGATCGTGCACAACCTGCACTTTGAGCCGGTGAAACTGACCAGGGACATGCTCGGGAAACTTACTGATGCGTTAAAAGCATTTGCGAAATTTAACCAGTGCCATGAAATTGTGATTAAAAAGTCGAACAATAAGCCTTATTTAAAAGCCTTAAAGGACGGGTTAATATAAACATAACATACGAATTGTTTCTTTGCCGCTATTAATAAAACCACCCGGGCCAACAGTAGTGACATTTGTAGCAATTCATACCACCGAACGCATGAAAATAGCCGTCGGATTGATCGTTTGTTTCTTCTGCCTGGTAATGGCGGTTGGCTTTACCCATTCAAAGCCCGATACCGGTGTGCCTGTTGCGTTGGCCTGGTTTACAACCAATGCAGTGGCATTTGCATCGGCTACAGGTGAACTGCAACAGTCGATTGTTACACTGAATGATGATACTGCCTCCCTGTTGAAAGCCCGCGCTGCATTAAAAAGGGCCCGCCTGCAATATAAAAAGATTGCCTTCTTCCTGGAATATTTTTTTAAAAGCGCCGCGCTTATTTATAACAGCCCGTCTAAATATGAAATAGATGAACCCTATATGGAGTTCAGGGAGCCAACCGGCTTACAGGTGATCGAAAGTTTGTTGTATGAAGAACATCCCGCCATGAAAAAGCGGGAGTTATTACAACAGGCCGATGTGATAAACTCTTCGGCAAAAGACCTGAATGCTTTATTATACGGTTTTACCGCCACTGACAAACAATTGCTCGAAAGCGTACAGTTGGAGTTGGTGCGCGTGATCACCCTCGGCATAACCGGCTTTGATGCGCCCTTGCTGAAAACAGGGATGGCCGAGTCGGAAATGTCGCTCAGCGCCCTGCAAACGGTGCTGCAACCTTTTGTGGGCAATGCCACCAAAAAAGGAGCGGAGGTTACCAATTATCTTTCTGGCTGTATTGACTACCTGCACCAGCATCCTGATTTTGACAGTTTCGACCGCCTTCATTTTCTCACCGCTTATGCCCTGCCTTTACAACGATCGTTGCAGGCTTTCATAAAAGAATGGCAATTACAACTCAATACAACCCGGGTGTTGAATTATGAAGCCGGTGATCTTTTCAATCCAACCTTTCTTAATTTAAATGCCTTTCCCGGCACTGATAGCAGCGCTCAATGGCAAATAGCCATGGGCCGCCGGTTGTTTTTTGATGCGGGGTTATCGGGCAATAACAAAATAAGTTGCGCCACCTGTCACCAGCCCGAAAAACATTTTACCGATGGGCTGGCGCAAAGCATTGCGTTTGACGGGCATTCACACGTACAGCGAAACGCGCCTTCGTTGCTATATTCCGCATTTCAGTACCGGCAGTTTTGGGATGGAAAAGCCGAAAGTCTGCAAAGCCAGGTGAAGACGGTGCTGTTCAATGTACAGGAAATGAATGCCGACTCCGGGGCGATTGTGAAGCATCTGCAACAGGATACAACCTACAAAAAGTTGATAAGCGTCGCCTCGCCAATTGATAAGATGGCCGAATGTATTGCCGCGTTTGTGCGCAGTTTGAATCCCCGCAGTTCCCGGTTCGATAACTATATCCAGGGAAAAGGACCTGCACTGACAGCTACCGAAATAAAAGGGTTCAACCTGTTTATGGGCAAGGCGCAATGCGGCACCTGTCATTTTGCGCCGCTGTTCAATGGGTTAACGCCACCCCTGTACGATCGAACCGAGTTTGAAGTGTTGGGCACTACGCGTACCGACGATCTGTTACAACCCGTAGCAGACACCGATATGGGCCGGTACCCGCTGTTCCCTATGGAATATTACAAACAGGCATTCAAAACGCCTACGGTGCGCAATGCGGCGGCTACGGCGCCCTATATGCACAATGGCGCTTTTAAAACTTTGGAAGCTGTAATTGAGTTTTATAACCAGGGCGGGGCAGCCGGGTTAAAGCTGCCCATCAACAATCAAACTTTATCGCCCAGGCCATTACACCTTACCCCAAACGAAGCGGCCAGTATTATAAGCTTTATCCATACATTGGATGATGCGGAACCAGAAGGATCGTTCATCAATAAATCAAATCAGTGAATTCATTAAAAAGGAAATTAATTGGCGGAATGGCATTAGCCGGGCTTCTGTTACCGTTTATCAGCAGCGCCCAAAGAAAGGTGGAAGTGCAGGCCCAATTGATCCGCGGACCCTATTTACAGGTGGCCAGCAGTACCAGCATTGTTATTCGCTGGCGAACCGATGCGTTACAAAGAAGCGTGGTGAACTATAGTCCCGATGAAAAAGACCTGAAAGGGCTGGCTGCAGACCCAACGCTCACCTTTGAACACAAGGTTACAATAACAGGTCTTTCGCCCCGCACAAAATACTATTATGCCATTGGTGGTGGCGTAGGTGATACCTTGCAAAAAGGAAACGATAATTATTTTGTTACCCTGCCGCCACCCGGGGAAGAAGGTTCTTACCGCATCGGCGTTTTTGGCGATTGCGGCAATAATTCCGTTAACCAGCGTTCGGTGCGCGACCAGGTTATAAAATACCTGGCCGATAAACCTATGGATGCCTGGATCCTGCTGGGCGATAATGCTTATAACGCTGGCCAGGACCCGGAGTTCCAGGAAAAATTCTTCAATATCTATAAGGATAACCTGTTGAAGAAATATCCTTTATTTCCCGCCCCCGGTAACCACGATTACAATGATTTTGACCAGTATAAAGCAACGGCGCAGATAACGCATGATATTCCGTATTACCAGAATTTTTCCATGCCAACAAAAGGGGAGTGTGGTGGTGTTGCCTCTGGCAGCCAGTCCTATTATTCTTTTGATATTGGCAATGTGCATTTCCTGTCAATTGATTCATATGGCAAGGAAGAAAATGAAACCCGCTTATACGATACCCTGGGCGCACAGGTGCAATGGATAAAAAAAGACCTCGATGCATTTCACAATACGAAAAGAGGTTGGGTGGTGGCGTACTGGCATCATCCGCCGTATACCATGGGTTCGCACAACTCCGACAATGAAACCGAGTTGGTGAAGATAAGAGAGAACTTCATCCGCATCCTTGAGCGCTATGGCGTTGACCTCATCCTTTGCGGTCATAGTCATTTGTATGAAAGATCACGATTGATGAACGGACATTATGGAATGGAAGCCACCTTCAATGCCACCCAACATAACCTGAGCGCTTCCTCCGCTTTATATGACGGCAGTGCAAATTCCTGTCCGTATATAAAAGATTCGGCAAACAGAGGAACGGTGTATGTGGTTACAGGTTCAGCCGGCGCCATGGGCACCAGGCAGGCTGCTTATCCGCACAATGCCATGTACTATTCCTACAATGAACTTGGCGGCGCTTCCATGCTCGAGGTAAATGAAAACCGGTTGGAGTTGAAATGGATCTGCTCCGACGGAAAGATCAGGGACCATTTTGTAATGATGAAAGATGTAAACAGGAACGAAGTCATTACTGTTAAAAAAGGAGCGACCGCCACCCTGAAAGCCTCCTTTATCGGTACTTACAAATGGAACAAAAGCAAAGAAACCACCAGGTCAATTACCGTGAAACCAACTGCCGCAAAAACAGTGTATGAAGTGATTGATCCCTACACCTGTTTGAAGGACAGGTTTGAGGTAAGGGTTTCAAAGTAAGTAACCAGTTGATAGGGTTGACAGCGTTGACCTTTATCAACTCTATCAACCTCATACTTTATTCACCCAAACCTTCTACTTACCTGTTAACTTGTCAACCTGTTAACTTGTCAACTTCCTAGCCACATTTTCTAAATTTACCCTACATTTGCGCCTGTTATGGTTCTTTCCCGACTACGTTGGGATGGATTAAAAGGGAACCCGGTGTAATTCCGGGGCTGTCCCGCAGCTGTAAGTTTCGTGAATGGTACTATCATTCACAACTGTTCAATCTGCAAACCACTTCCCGATACGTCGGGAGGGAAGGTGTTGAACAAATGAAACGAGCCAGAAGACCTGCCATAGCAAGCTTATTTATCGGCTTTCGTGGAAGAAGCTGGTAAAAACAATTAAAGGCCTGCCTTCGCGCCTCCTCACTTATTGTTTTTACTGTTTGTTCCCTGTTGCGCCCAAAAACAATTGATTGAAGACTGCTTTTATTACATATGCTTTTATTGCGGCCGGGCTGCTGTTGCCTGCTGTGCTTTTTGCCCAACAAAAAGACACTGTAAAGGTCCTGGAAAAAGTGACGGTGGGTTCTCAGAAAAAGAAACAAACCTTCACGGCCATTACGCCGGCGCAATCATTAAACCGGCAAACCCTGCAACAGCTCAATGCGCCATCCGTGGGCGATGCGGCCCGCTTCTTTTCCGGTGTACTGGTAAAAGATTATGGAGGCGCTGGCGGATTAAAGACCGTTTCGGTAAGAAGCCTTGGCGCACAAAATACCGGCGTCAATTACGATGGTATACCCGTGTCTGATGCGCAGGCGGGGCAAATAGATCTAAGTAAGTACTCAGTGACCTTTGTACAAAGCATCGATCTGCAACAGGCGAATGCACAAACTATGTTACAGCCCGCACGGGCTTATGGATCAGCAGCCATGCTCTCTATTAATACATTGTCCTTTTCAACCGAAGCCCTGCAACGCAATCATTGGCAGGCAGGGATGAAAGCGGGCTCCTTTGGTTTATGGCAACCCTCGGCAGGTATGAACCGGGTATTGCCCAAACAAATGGCCATTGGCGTAAATGCAGAAGGCATTTTCTCAAAAGGAAATTATCCTTATCACATCGATAATGGCAGTTCTTCTCTGAACACCAAACGCGAGAATGCGGAACTGCGATCATTTCAGGGAGAAGTAAACCTGTTTAAACAGTTTGCCGACAGCGCTACCTGGCAGGTGAAGCTGTCGGGGTATACTAGCAGCAGGGGATTGCCGGGGGTAGTGATCTTTTATAATGAACGGTCGGTGCAACACTTGTGGAATAATGATTATTATATACAAAGCCGGTACCGGAAATCTTTCAATAATAATAGCACGGGCTTGCTTGTATCGGCAAAAGCCAGCCGGAGTTATACCAAATACATTGATCCCGATTATTTGAACAATGCAGGCGGCCTGGATAATCGTTACACGCAATATGAATACTATTTCAGTGCAGCCCTTAGTCAGCTTATACAGGAGCATCTGACTGTATCAGCGGCTTCAGATGCCGCGTACTCGAAGCTCAATTCCAATATGCCTGATTTTGTGTATCCCGCCCGTAAAAGCTTTTGGAATGGCCTTGCCATCAATTACGTTCGCCCGCTTTGGCAGTTGAATGGTGCTGCATTGCTTACTACTATCAATGACCAGGTGAAAACCGGGGTAGCCGCCAAGACCATTAACAAATTAACGCCTTCCTTCGCATTCAGTGGAAAATTAACGGCTAACAGTCCGTTGATGTTTCGCTTGTTTTATAAGCATGTTTTCAGGATGCCCACTTTCAATGACCTGTACTACCGTATTGTTGGGAATGTTTCCCTGAATCCTGAATATGCGCGTCAGTACAATGCAGGTATGGTGTATTCAGCTTCCTTCAAAGGGATGTTAAAACATGTCAGCATAAGTGCAGATGGGTATTACAATTTAATTAAAGACAAGATAGTTGCCCTTCCCAATAAGAACCTGTTTGTATGGACCATGCTGAACCTGGGTAAAGTAAGTATTAAGGGGCTTGATGTAACGGCTGAAGCAGATGGCGCTATCAGCGAACCCGTAAGCTGGTTCATCCGCATGGCCTATACTTTTCAGCATGCATTGGATATCACTGATCCTTCCGGTGTGACCTATAAGAACAGGATACCGTATACACCTGATCATTCAGGTTCCGCATTGATCAGTGTAAATTACCGGCGCTGGACGGGTGGTTATAGCCTGCTTTTTTCAGGCGCCCGTTATGTTTTGGGTGAAAACAATCCCTATAACCAGGTTGATGGCTGGGGTGTACATGATGTATTTGTTGCCCGGCAATTAAATATCAAACAATACAACCTGCAAATAAAGGGAGAGCTCAATAACCTTACCGGTCAAAAATATGACGTGGTGCGGTACTTTCCTATGCCCGGCAGATCATGGAAAATAAGTTTGCTTTTTAATAATTTATAATTCATCAACATGAAACACAACAGGATCATTTTATTATTCACCCTTTTTGTAGCTGGGTTGGCATCGTGTAAAAAAGATAAAGACGATTCGTCGGCGCCAAAAGTTACCACCGGTGTGTATGTATTAAGTGAAGGAGATTATGGGTTTAATAATAGCATGCTTACATATTACAATGAAAGTACAGGTGCCGTTAGTACAGACTTTTTTTCCAAAGCAAACAATGGCACAGGTCTCGGTGATACCGGTAACGACCTGTTGATCTATGGTGGTAAATTGTATATCGTAGTACATGCATCGAGCGTATTGACGATTGCCGATAAGCTAACCGGTCAAAAGATCAAAAACATCGATTTTTTAACGCCAGGCGGGGCTAAAAGCCAGCCCAGGTATGTAGTTGCCTATAAAAATAAAGTGCTCGTATCCGCTTATGATGGTACGGTTGCAGTAATTGATACGGCTTCACAGACTATTGAAAAAAAGATTACTGTAGGCGCCAATCCTGAGCAAATGGTAGTGCTGGGCGATAAATTGTATGTGGCCAACTCCGGTGGCCTGGCAACGGTTAAGGATTCAACCATTTCTGTTATCAACTTAACTTCGATGACCGAATTGCAAAAAATAAAAACCGGCTTAAGTCCAAGCTTTATGACAGCAGACGAGTCGGGCAATATTTATGTTATTTGTTCAGGTGATTATTTTAGCAGCATTATGCCCAAACTGGCCAAGATCAGTACAAGCACCAATTCAATGGTAAAAATAGCCGATACCATTACCGGTCGCATTCAATACTATAATGGCGCTTTGTATGCAACCGGTGGTTATTCAGGTTCAAAATATGTACGCAAATTAAGCACTACCGATTTTAAACAGGAGGCCGCCAACTTTGTTACTGATGGCACCAGTATAACTATGCCATATGGTTTAAATGTAGATCCTCAGAATGGAGATGTGTATGTTACCGATGCAAAAGATTATACAACTTCAGGTGAAGTGTTTTGCTTTGATAAAACCGGTAAAAAGAAGTTTTCGTTTTCAACGTCACCAGCCGTTAACCCAGGCGCGATCGTGTTTATAAAGTAATCTTGTGAGTGGTCAGTTGTGAGTAGTGAGCGGGCGTCCACTCACTACTCACAACTCACAACTGACCTCAAATGCCTCCGCAACAGCCAGGATCCTGTTCACCACAAGTCCATTGGTGTTAGGGTTCGACAGTTCATGCAATAATTCCACATAAAAGCTGTTGATCGCATATAAATAATAACGGTTACCTGCCTCTACCTTATCAGCCACAAAATCACCATAGTGGCTAATTACCTTTATTTGTTCCTGCTTATTTAGTTGTTCAAATTCAGCACACGTCATACGGTAAGTAAAATTGCTTCCCTGCAATAATACCATTTTATCTGTATAGTCCACCAAAAGCGTAGATTAATTTTGACAATACTTTTACAGAGTATATCTTTGAGCTGTCTATAATTCACTCCGGTGGTCCGGATGGTGCTGTTCGCAGCCCATGCCGGTGTTTTTACCGATTTATTTCCCTTGAATGAATGCATGTTGAATGACTTCCTGAATGGAAGTGTGCTTTGTATTGCCTGCCAGGTAATATAACTGCTAACCTATAACTATATACAATGATCAGGATCGTCACATGTATTGCATTTGTCCTTTTGGGAATATCGCCCTCATTTGTAGTGGCACAAACCAAAACCCTTCATGGTGTTGTTAAATCAAAAACAACCGGCGCACCGCTGGCCGGTGTTACGGTATTGGGCGCCACGGTAAAAAATAACAGCGTAACAGACGCCAGTGGTAATTTCTCCATTACGGCAGCCAGGAATTCTATCCTGACCATCTCCTATGTTGGGTATGAAACACAACAAATTGTAATTGACTCGGCCACTGAACAGCTGCTGATAGAGTTAACTCCTTCCAATAAATCACTCGACGCTATTGTAGTAACGGCGCTGGGTGTGTCACGGCAACGAAAATCGTTGGGCTATGCTACCCAGGAATTAAAAACAGCCGATATTTCAGAAGCAAAAGAATCGAACCTGGTAAATGCATTTGCCGGTAAGGTAGCAGGTGTACGGGTTACCAATACCCAGGGTGATATGGGTTCTTCCCGTATTATTATCCGCGGTGAAACTTCTATTAATGGCAATAACCAGCCTTTATTTATTGTAGACGATATCCCCGTAGATAACTCCCAGCTCGGTGCCGGCGGATCAAGAGATTATCGCAATGCTATTGCCGATATCAATCCGGAAGACATAGAGACCATCAGTGTTTTAAAAGGTCCCAATGCGGCGGCATTATACGGATCGAGAGCCGCACATGGTGTTATCCTGATAAAAACAAAGACCGGTAAAAAGAAACAGGGGGTGGGTGTTACCATCAATTCCAACACCACCTTGTCGGGTCTGTTGATCCTGCCCGAATACCAGAATGTATTCGGACAGGGTGCAGAAGGGAAGTTCAGATGGGTAGATGGAAAGAGCGGGGATAACGATTACGTGGATGAAAGCTGGGGACCCAAAATGGATGGACAACTGATCACGCAGTATTTCTCCAATGGGGTACCTGCGCCCTTTGTGCCGCATCCCAATAATGTACGGGATTTTTTCAGAACTGGTGTTCTTCTTACCAACAGCGTTGCGTTGGAAGGTGCGGGTGACAGTTATAATTACCGCATTGGCTTTGGTAATGAAAAGCAAACCGGTATTGTGCCAAACAGTGAGGCCCGTAAAAACAATGTGAGTTTTAATGCCCAGTTTAACGTTACGCCAAAAGTAAAGATTGGGGTAAATGCCAATTACATTATTGACAATGCGCCTAATTTACCCGGCGTGTCGGGCAAAAGATCCACCAGCACCATGTTGCAGTTTACCTGGTTTGGCCGGCAGGTAGATATGGAGGATCTGCGTAAAAATAAAGATGCCAACGGCGGATCGTATAACTGGAACAACAGTTATTACAGTAACCCGTTTTGGGTAGCCTATAATAATACAGTAAGTCAGCGGCGCAACCGGATCATTGGGGCGGTAAAGCTCGACTATGCCATCATTGACGGATTGAACTTTAGTTTCAGAACCGGCAGTGATTATTACAACGACCGCCGCAAGCTCCGGATCGCTTATGGCACCAATGGTACACCCTTTGGCTCTTATGAAGAAGACGCATTCACCGTGAATGAGAACAATACAGAAGCCACCCTGCGCTACAACAAAAATATAAATGCCGATTTTAGTCTCGATGTACTGGCGGGCGGCAATATCCGGTCGAGATATTATGAAGAGAACGACCAGGTGGCGCCCA
>JAJKIL010000119.1 GCA_021154515.1 Niastella sp.
CCTCAGACCTCGGTTTTGCCCAATTGGTACAGGATCATGAACAGGCACATACTTATTTTCCTTTTTACATGGGCACTAACGAAAGTTATTATGCATTTATGGACGAAGGCTGGGCGACCACTTTTGAATACCTGATCGGCATTTCCGAGAAAGGCCAGACAGCCGCTGATGATTTTTATAAAAAATTCAGGGTTACCCGCTGGAGTCATGGGCCGCATGCAAAAGAAAATCCCATCATTACCCCCAGCCCCGATGTTACCTTTGGCGGTGGCAATAATGCCTATGGCAAACCATCGCTTAGTTATCTGGCATTAAAAGACCTGCTGGGCGATAAACGGTTTAAGAAGGCGCTGCACAACTATATGAATAGCTGGAATGGCAAACATCCTATTCCCTGGGATTATTTCTATTCCATGGAAAAGGGTTCTAAAAAGAAGCTGGATTGGTTCTTTTATAACTGGTTCTTCACGCCCGGTTACATTGATCTTGCGCTGGACAAAGTGGACAAAACTTCGAAAGGATATACCCTGAATATTAAAAACATGGGTGGATTTGCCGTTCCTTTTAATGTGATCGCGACCTATGATGACGGGTCAACTGAAAGCTTTCATCAAACCCCCATAGTTTGGAAGCATAACCCCAAAGAGACCACCCTACCTATTAAAACCGCAAAACAGATCAAATCCCTGAAACTGGATGGCGGCATTTTTATGGATGCCAACGAAAAAGATAATGCCTGGACTGCGAATTAGGATGCCTGGCATGTAAATTAATGCAATTATGAAAGCATTAAACAAGCATGCTAAATAAAAACGATGGGCAGATCATCCGGGTTTCTGGCAAAAACGAAGAAAATATTGAAGGTGTTGGGTCCCGGGTTAATTACCGGGGCCAGTGACGACGACCCTTCAGGTATTGCCACCTATTCCCAGGCAGGGGCCCAGTTTGGGTTAAAAACGCTTTGGACGGCATTGATAACCTTTCCGCTTATGGCCGGCATCCAGGAAATGTGCGCCCGCATAGGATTGGTAACAACGGTTGGCCTCACTACTACGTTAAAGAGACACTATCCGAAATGGCTTTTGTACCTGATGATGGTGTTCAGTATCCCTGCAATCATCCTGAACATTGGCGCTGACATTGCGGGCATGGGGGCGGTGGCAAATCTTATTTTCCCGGCTATTAAACCAATGGTTTTCAGTGTCGCTTTTACCCTGATCCTGTTCATACTGATCGTATTTCTGCCCTATGAAAAAATAGTGACCTTTTTGAAATACCTGTGTCTTTCGATGTTCTTATACATTGCTGTTCCATTTTTTACTCATCCGGATTGGACGCAAGTTCTTCGGAATACGTTCATTCCAACCATCAGGTTCGATAAAGATTTTATTGAAATACTGGTAGCCATCCTCGGCACCACTATTTCCCCTTACTTATTCTTCTGGCAGGTAACCATGGAGGCTGAAGATGTTAAACATGCAAATGCAAAGCAACTGATCCTTGCACGAAGAAAATTGATTAGACCAAATGGTAAGGAACACCCTGACAAGCGGGAACAAAGTTTTGTCATTCGATTGATCAAAAAAATGCAGCTCGATGTTAATTCCGGGATGCTTTTATCTTCGATAGTAATGTTCTTTATCATTCTGGCAACCGGAACTGCGTTAAATCTCCATGGCATAAAACATATAGACACGGTTGAACAAGCCGCAAAAGCCCTGGAACCGGTGGCAGGCAAAGCCTCCTATTTGTTGTTTGCATTAGGTGTAATAGGGACGGGCATGTTGGCCATTCCTGTTTTAACAGGTTCTCTTTCCTATATTGTGGCCGAAACATTTGGCTGGCGGGCAAGCCTGAATAAAAAATACTGGCAGGCCAAAAGGTTTTACTTTGTTATTTTAGTTTCCTTACTGGCGGGTCTTTCGATCAATTACATTGGCCTTAGCCCAATAAAGGCGCTGTTTTATACGGCAATCTTATACGGCCTTACCTGCCCCATCCTTATTGCCATCGTGCTGCATATCGGCAATAATAAAAAAATAATGAACCAGTATACAAATAGCACGCTATCGAATACATTGGGATTTTTAACATTGATTATAATGACTGCAGCGGCCGCTTCCCTGATCTACTTTCAGTTTGTCTGAAAAGCATACGACCAGCCGCACTTCAAATTCCCTTCAGTATTGTACTTTTACTTTAAAGGCTCGTTTCCTTGATATTCCGAGGCTTGCATTAAAAGCGTAATGGATCACCGGCATGGTTTTTTAAATCATGCTATTTAATTATTTAACCATTCGTAGCAAGTTTTGAATAACCTAAGCAAATACTTCGTTGCTGAAAGAATTGGAAAAAAGGAATGGATTATCGGCTCCATACTGTTATTTCTTTTTATTGTAAGATCATTCCTGGTTTTTGATATGGGGTTGATGCCCCAGGACGCTTATTATTTTTTCTACAGTGAACACCTCGACCTCTCCTATTTTGACCATCCATCCGGTATAGCCTGGGTATTATGGCTATTCACTTCCCTGCTGGGAAAAAAAGTGTTTGTAGTAAAGCTGGCGGCCACCCTCGTTACGTTTTGCACACAGGCAGCATTTGTTATCCTGGCCACCTGCTTTATGAACGTCAAAGGGGTTGTACAGGCAACTATATTGTTGTTCTCTACGATACTGATCTCGGTAGTATCGCTTATTGCCACACCAGATGTTCCGTTGTTACTTTTCTGGACGCTTTCTATAATAGCCTTATACCAGGCCATCTTCCAAAACAAAAAGAGCTATTGGTTATTGGCCGGCTTTTTAATGGGGCTGGCGTTCAACAGCAAGTATACGGCCGTGTTCCTTCCCGCAGGTTTATTGATGTATCTTGTTTTATCGCCTGAGCACCGGAAGTTATTGAGGTCTTACTGGCCATATCTCAGTTTATTGCTTTTTGCCATCATGACAATGCCCGTTATAATCTGGAATTATAACCACGACTTTGCCTCCATCAAATTCCAGTCTGTTAACAGGGCCGCGGAAGCCAGCAGTGATTATTTTAACATCACGAATATTCTTGGCGTGATAGGCCATCAGGCATTTTTGCTGGTTCCAGTATTGATGTTTGCCTTGTTCTGGATGTTACGATCGATGTATAAAAAATACCGGCTCAAATTAAGTACGATCCCGGCACAACAATTATTTCTATTCTCTTTCTTTGCACCCATTTTCATTGGGTTTTTATTCATTGCTGTTTTCTATTGGGTAAAAATAAACTGGATGATGCCGGCTTATATCACAGGGATCATCCTGGCCAGTATGTATATAAAACCCAAATGGGTACAATACCAACTAATTGCTTCCCTTGTCATTCATTTCGCGATGGCGGTAGAAATTATCTTTTACCCATTTGAGGTGAAATCAGATGATACCTGGGTTGGCTGGGACCAGCTGGCTGACAATGTAAAAGAGATCAAGAAGGGCCATCCTGATTATTTTATATTCTCTGCAGACGATTATAAAACCTCGGCCGTGCTGAACTTCTATTTCGATGAAATGGTGTACAGCAAAAATATTATTGGTGAACCCGCCTTACAATTCGACTATGTAAACACCGATCTTCAAACGCTGCAGAACAGGAATGCCATTTTCATCGATTCACATCCTGATCTTTCTCCCTGCGGAACCTACCCGCCCGTTTTAAATAAATACTTTACACAGATCACCCCTTTACAACCCATCATGGTGAAAAAAGGCGGAAAGGTCGTCAGGGCGTTTTGTGTATATGCATGCATGAAATACAAGCCATAAACTTATGGATGATCCTTCCCCGCTAATTGCAGGGCGCTTGTTGTGATGAAGTATTTGGCCAGCATATTGGGAACCTCCCATGCGGGCATGTTCTTATTTTTCAGGTATTGCAGAAAGTTTTGGGTAACCCGGGCAAAATGCTCTTCGTGCCCTTCGGTGTATGCAGAGGTAACAACCTGCCAGCCGGTTGTTGATTGCACCAGTTCCACCCCCGGGTATTTTGCCTGGATCTTTTTAAACGCTTCGGTAGGATTGACATTTTTATCTACCGGTTCAATATACAGCACAGGTTTATATTTTTCGGCAGCGCCCTGTTTTATCACAAGCCGCGCTTTGGAACCCTTCATCAGGGCATAGTAATTATCGCCACCTGCCGGCGCCTGGTAATCCCACAGTGCTACTGTTTTTGCATGAACGCCTTTGATGGTGTAGTTGATCTCTCCATTATAGAAGATCTTTAGCAGCGTATCATTAACGGCGCTGCCTTTTAAATAGGCGGGGAAAGCATCCGCTTTTGTCAGCGTTTTGAATTGATTCAGGCTTAGATCGGTTGTCCAGTGTTTGGCAGAATCAAGCTGAATATCTTTTAAATAATCGATTGTTTGTTCAGGAAAACATTCCCATTGCACCAGGTCAACCAAATGCGTCATTACATCGGCAATGCCCTCCCCCTGCTGCGACGCATCGAAGAACCATTGGGGCCGCGTAAGCACATTGCCCGAAACAAATTTGTAGAAATAATGAATACTGGTTTTTACTACTGCCGGATCGGCCGCGGTACCTTTTTCCAGGGTGCCAAAGATCTCCGGGTCCATCGACAGTTCCCGTAGTAATTTGTTGGTGATCTCAAAACGTTCGGTCATGATATCATACAACAACAATTTGTTTTTGTTGGCTGCGTCAAAGGCCTGCTTCAATTGTTCAAACTGGCTGCTGTTAATAGCCATTGGTTTGTCGGCAAAAACATTAAACCCGTTTTGTAAACTTTTTAAAATATAATCGGCTTTCTTCTGGTTGTTCCCCGACAGCACCACCACGTTTCCCTTCTTTTCGGCTACCATTTTCTCAAAGAAATCATTGCCGGTATACACGGCTTCTTTCCAATGGGTGGGATTGTCTTTTCTTGCATTATAGCCATTGATCTTATCGAGGTGTAATTGCAGGTCACTGCCCCCCGGGGCGTATACATGCACAACGGAATCTACATCGGCATACATTGTCTTTTGCACAAGCGCCGCATGAAAGTGAC
>JAJKIL010000120.1 GCA_021154515.1 Niastella sp.
AATTTTATGGAACTGAACCGGTGCATGGTTATGGGTTCGGACAGGATGAAGACCAGGGACAACTGGGCGCCTGGTATGTAATTGCCTCCATGGGCTTGTTTGATGTAAAGGGATTGACTGATTCAAATCCACAAATGGGCATTGCCGGTCCGTTGTTTAACAAGATCACTATTCAACTCAATCAAAAATATTATCCCGGAAAACAATTCGTGATTGAAACAAAAAATAACAGCGATCAACATCCGTATATTCAAACCATGCAACTGAATGGTAAAACCCTGCATCAGCCGTTTATTTCCTTTGCAGATATTACGAAGGGTGGCAGGTTGTTGGTAAACATGGGGGAGAGGGGGGTGGATAAATATTAGTTGACCAGTTGACGAGCGCTGGTTTAACGTTCTGCTTTAGTGATTCTAAGTTTAAGTTATTAAGTTCGTAAGTTATTGAGTTTATTAGTTATTGTTGAACGGGTAAAGAAGTAGGAAATATGAAATTCGCGAGATTCCTATTTCCTACTTCTTACTTCCTACTTCGTTTTTCTAGTTAGCATCCCACCACATCTTTGTATAAATTAAAGCAATGCCCGGGAAATTGGCATTTCTTGTTACTTCACCGCTGGGATATATTAAGCGTTCAGGCATTCTTTCTGCTCCCAATGTACTCGCTGCGGAGGTGGTAAAGAAATCAGGGTAATTGGTACGGCGCCATTCTGTAAAGGCTTCAAAACCCTGGTTGCCCGTCATGGCCAGCCATTTTTGAATAATAATGGCCCTGATCTGTGCCTGCGTTCCGGCCGGCCATTGTGCGGCTGGTGCAGAAGCTATATACGTGGCTGCGCCTGGCACACTATAAGAATTAAAACTCGCCTCAATACCTTCCGTGAACAAAGTCTGGGCGGGCACACCTGTATTCAACCAGCCTCTTACCACTGCTTCTGCCTGTAGAAATTTACTTTCCGCGGCCGACATAAATTTAACCGGGGCATTGGCTGATTTGTCGTCCCGTCCATTGGCGCCAACCACAGGCGAAGGAAATGAGTACATGGTGCTGGCGGAGCTTCTGTAAGATCCCTGTTTGATGCCGATGATAGAATCAACGCCCGCTGCGTTCGTGAACCGGTTAAAAAATACATCAGCGCGTGGATCATTATTTTGCGTCATGAATTTGGTCACTGTTTCACTGGCCACTATGTTCTGGGTTCGGCCCAGGCCAAGCATTTCAGAAAACAGGGGATTTTGATTGCCACCGATAGCGCTGTAATTGATCTGGGCATCCTGTTCCAGGAAGAGCGTAGTGTCACTACTTAATGATGCTATACCGGCCGCTGCTTTTTGTGGCGCTACTTCCGACAAACGTAAGTACGCCCGTAATTTAAAGGTATTGGCAAAACGCAGCCATTGTTCCATATCACCCTGAAAGATCAGGTCATCGCTGGAGGGCGTTACTTCTGCGTTAACATCTATTAATGATATGGCGCGGTCTACATACGCAAAGATGCTATCGTATACTTGTTGTTGTGGTGTATATGTTGGATTGGTAATATTAGGCGTGGCGGCCTGGGTTAAAGGCACATCGCCAAACGCATCGGTGGCTAACTGCATATCATAGGCTTTCATTAATAAGGCGATGGCAGTATACTGGTCTAAACTTTGTTTCCCCTGCGTTAGATTCAATATTTCCTGAATGTCCTGTAGCGCATCGGAATACATCATGCGCCATACCCGGTCAAAATCAGTAGTGGTGCTGGCGTATTGATCTATGCTTCTATATTGTGAAGATTTGGGATTTTGTGTCCAGAACTGCGCCCAAAAGCTGCCATAGATCTGAAGCGGGTTGCCCAGTACATGTCCTATTGCTGCCTGTACAGCAGGCAATAACAGATCGGGTGTTGCGGTAGTTGATAAATTAGGATTTGTATTCGTATCCAGGTATTTCTTACAGCCGGCAAAGCCGATGGCGGTAACAACCAACAGTACAATGCAGCATTTTTTTATATAATGAGTTGTCATAGTTCAATTTTTAACGGTTAGAAACTGGCGCTTATATTAAATCCAAAATTCCGTTGGGAAGGCTGTGCAGTGAAGTCGAATCCCTGCAGGTTGGTGGCGCCCGCCGAATTGATTTCAGGGTCAACATATTTGTTGACAGAAGGCGTCCATAAAAACAGGTTGTTCCCGAATAAGCCAAAGGTCAGATCGCCGAAGGGGCCATTTTTAAGCGCGCTTTTCTTCAATTTATAGCTCAGGCTTACTTCCCGTAGTTTAACATAGGAAGCGTCGAGCACATTGCGGCCATAAGGCAGGTCACTGAAGTAATCCTGCGGTAACATTTTAATCGTTGTATTTTGTACCAGTTTATTGGTGGCGTCATAATAAACGGAATTGGGGAATACATAAGGTTCGCGGCCATGTTCTGCTGTTTCCCAGGCCGTTCCGTTGAAATCGATTATATCCTTGGTGCGCGAAACAAACTGCCCGCCGCTTTTTCTATCGAAAAGAATATTAAAGCTCCATTGTTTGTAACGCACATTGGCGCCCAGTGAGGCTACGTATTTGGGATTGTAAGAACCAAAATAAATAGCGCCGGTAGTTTCAAGCGGAAGACCGGTTTTGGGATCAACGATCACTCTTCCCTGGTCATCGTGTTGAATATCTACCCCATAAAAAGTGCCATATGGTTTTCCTTCAGCCGCTACGGCCGCCATATCTGCCAGCCCGCCCAGTGACACCTGGGTTACACCTTCCTGTTGCAGGTCAACCACCTTGTTGCGGTTACGGGTGTAGGTTCCATACAGTTCAAGCGAAAAACCTGATGAGGTGCGGATGGGGGTACCGCGCAAACTTAATTCTATACCCTTGTTTTCTACAATACCGCCATTGATCACCTTGCTGGTAAAACCTGATGATTCAGCGATCGGAATGGTGAGTATCTGGTCTTTTGATCTGTTTTTGTAAACGGAGAAGTCAACATACAGGCGGTTATTCCAGAGATTCATTTCCGCACCAATTTCATAGGCGGTGGTGATCTCTGGTTTTAAATTGGGATTACCGATCCGTCCGTACCGGGTTAGGCCGGGTACGCCGTTAAAAGGAAAAGTAGTGCTGCCAAAGCTGCCGTCTATTTCAGCCCGTGCATAATAGTTGTTAAGCAGGAATGGATTGGCATCGTTACCCACCTGGGCTACACTGGCCCGTAACTTACCATAATTTAACACATCGCCAATTTTCCCGTCTTTCAGCAATTCAGAAAAAACAAAAGAAGCGCTGGCGCTGGGATAAAAGAAAGAGTTGTTGTTTTTGGGCAGGGTAGAAGACCAGTCGTTCCGCGCGGTGAGGTCAAGGAAGATGAGATCTTTATACCCCATAGTTAATTGCGCATACAGACCCATTAAACGGCGCTGGCTGTATTCATTGAAATTATATAAGGGACCATTGCTGTTATCTAGGTTATACCAGCCTGGTACAATAAGCCCGAAAGATTCGTTGGTGCTTGCATCCAGCAGGGAGGAGGTCCGTTGGCGCAGGTTGTGTCCTATCATCAGGCTGCTGGTAAAATTGCCGAAATCTTTTTTGGCAGTGACCATCAGGTCATGTACCACTTCACTGACGTTAAAAGTATTTTCCCGGTATTGACCTACTTCCGAGTGTGCATTGAACCGGCCATAATTACCTGTTGTTTCATCCCACGGGTAATAATTGAATTTCGGGTATTTGAATCTTCTGCGGTCGCTATATACGTCAGCACCGATCCGTTCTACGATATTCAACCATTTCAGTGGCTTATAGTTGATGGTGAAATTGCCGGTCACCCGGTCAACATCATTCTCATTCTTATAATTTTTTAATAACCAATAAGGGCTCACGGTGTAGGCGGCATAAAAGCCATACACCGGTTCACCCCGGGCATTCAGGAACCCATAACCATAATAAGGATTATTCAGGTCACCCATTTTATCAAGGGGTATATCCCGCGGTGTTTGCAACACGTTGTCAAACACTGAACCGGGGCCCTGCCCGCCCTGTACCAGGTTACTGTTAACGCGGCTGTAATTAATGCTTACGCTGGTAGAAAAATTATTATTCAAATTAGCAGTACCGTTAAACCGAACATTGTACCGGTTGTAGGTATCCTTGTTATAAGGCATAATGCCATCCGAATTCAAACTATTGAGCGATAAATAGAATGTTGTTTTTTCGCCCGAGCCGGCAAATGAAACGGTATTGCTGATGCCTTTACCCAGCTCAAAGAAATCTTTAATATTGTCTTTTTGAGCGGAATACGGCTTTTTCAAACGTACGCCATTGATCTCCTGGCCCCATTCCTGTAGGGAGTCATTAAATGGAAAACCCCAGCTCCAGTTTTCAATTGGATCATTATAATATTCATTTTTTCCATTGGCGTCAGAACCAACCTGATAACCCTGCCCATATCCGTTTTGCAGTTTGGGCAGTTTTAAAACGTTTGAGAATGTAACGGTTGAACTAACGGTCACTTCATTTTTTTGTCCCTTGCGCCCAGACTTCGTTGTAATAACAACGGCGCCGTTAGAGGCGCGGGAACCGTAGAGGGCGGCGGCTGTTGGGCCCTTCAGTACGGTGATGGACTCAATGTCTTCGGGATTAATATCGTTTCCACGATTACCGAAGTTAACGGTGCTTCTGGGGTCAACCACACCGCTGTTTTGTGAGGTGCGCAGATCACTGCCACCCAAAAAATCTGAGTTATCGATAGGTATACCATCTACTACAATGAGTGCCTGGTTGTTACCACTGATGGAAGAACCGCCACGTAATACAATCCGGGTAGAACTGTTGGGGGCCCCGCCAACGCTGGTAATATTCACCCCGGCCACCTTGCCTTGTAAGGCACTTAACGGACTGGTACTGCGGCCATTCAACAGTTCGTCGCTTTTTACTACAGGTGCCGAGTAGCCCAGCGAGCGTTTGTCGCGCCGGATGGCATTGGCGGTAACAATCGTTTCCATCAGGGTGCCGGCTTCAACCTGTAAGGATACGTCAATAACGGTACGGTTCCTTATTGGTACTTCCATGGCCTGGTAGCCAACAATGCTGAATACCAGGGTGGCATTGCCTTCTACATTGTTGAACCGGTACAAACCTTCTGCATCTGTGGCGGTACCTATAGTGGTTCCTTTTACCGTTACAGAAACGCCCTGCAACGGCTGCTGGTCGTTAGCGCCGGTAACTTTTCCGCTTACGGAAATAAATCGTTTACCGGGAATGTTGTTGGCTGCTGTGTGTAATGATAGATTGAGAAGAAAGAGAAGGATAATAATACATGGAAAGATCACTGAGTTGCTTTGGTTGGCATCAATGCTTTTCATACGCGGTTAGTTTAAATGGTGCATAAACATCTACCAGGCCTGGTAAATACCAGGGCTTTAGTAGATTTAACAAAATAATTGCAGAAAAATTCATGCCCCGGTCGGATCAACTATGCATGAGGTAACGCAAATTATATAGGCGGCGTGATGAAGAAAATTATGCGAAAGTTCTTTATTCGTTGTGTATTAATCTACAATAAAAAAGCATCCCGATGAATCGGGATGCACCATTCCTGAAAATGAACCTGTCTATCGTACTTGTCCTTCCTTATTATTAAACTACATGTACCGGTGTAAAACCATCTTCGCTTTCAGCTGGTTTATACTCTTCTGTCATTAATTCCTCGATGGTTTTTTGTTGTTTTCTGCTTTTTCTGCGTTGGATCCAGTGGTCGAAAATGGCATAGATAACAGGTACAATGATCAGCGTTAGGAACAGCGAACTGATCAATCCGCCTATAATTACCCAGGCCAACCCATTTTTCCATGTCGCACCGGGGCCGGAAGCAAGGGCGATGGGCAGCATCCCGAACACCATTGCAATGGTTGTCATCAAAATAGGGCGAAGCCTGGCATGGTTTGCCTGTATCAACGCTTTATAAGTAGATTCTCCGGCCGCTTTACGATGGTTGGTAAAGTCTACCAGCATGATGGCGTTTTTACAAACCAGGCCGATCAGCATAATGATACCCAGGATGGTAAATATATTCAAAGAGTTGTCGGTTAATGCCAGTGCCAGCAGGGCGCCGATAAATGACAGTGGTACAGAGAACAATACTACCAGTGGATATACAAAGCTGTCGTATAACAATACCATCACGAGGTATACCAGCAGGATGGCAGCCAGTAGCGCTACGCCAAGTGTACCAAATCCTTCTGTTTGATTTTCCATATCGCCACCCCACACATAGCTTACCCCGGCAGGCTTTCTCAGTTTTTCAAAAGCTTTCTGCCATTCCCCGGCCACTGTACCTGATGGGCGACCCACCGTTTGACCCTGGATGGTTACAGATGGACTTTTATCTCTACGTTCTAACTGGCTGGGGCCCGATGATTCTGCGATCGTGGCGAACTGCGATAATTTGATGCGCTGGCCCTGGTCATTTACAAATTCAAGGTTCCGTACATCTTCAATATTCGATCTGTTGAAACTGTTATAGCGGATGTTGATGTCATATTCATATTCACCTGCTCTGAACTTACCATCGGTGTTGCCATTGAAGGCAGTTTGCATGGTAGTACCCACTGTTTGAAGCGTTAAACCCAGACTGGCCATTTTATCCCTGTTAACCTGCACATTGATCTCGGGGTTACCGGCTTCTACCGTGAGCTTGGTCTCTGTGGCGCCTTTTATCTTTTTCAATTCCTCATGCGCGGCATTGGCAAATGCCATGGCGCTGTCGAGGTTGGGCGCCATAACAACCAATGCCAGGGGGGCATTATCGGCAGTACCTAATATCCCTATCGGCGTTGTTTTAACTTTGGTGCCTACCAGCTCGTTTTGCAATGCTCTTTTTATTTTGGCGGCATATACATACGAATCATCCGTGCGGTGCTTTTCATCGACCAGCTTTACACGGATCTCTGATTTGTAGGCAGTAGACTGGCTACCGGCCATTCCATCACTCGATTGACCTACAGTAGTAACCAGGTCTACGACTTCGGGCTTTTTACGTAAAAAGGCTTCTGCTTTTTGTGTCGCCTGGTTGGTTTGCTCAATGGACGCGTCTTTCGGTAATTCCATCTGCACCAGGAATTCGCCCCTGTCGCTTTTGGCGAAGAACTCACCACCAATAAAACCGCCGGCCAGCATATATAAAGAACTAACAAAAAGTACCACTACAATGGCCAGAGTGATGCGTTTGTGCTTCAATGCCCATTCCAGGATGTTGCTGATCCAGTGGGTGAAAGCCGTAAGTCCTTTTTCAAAACCGAGGATAATTCTGCCGAAGATGGTCTTACCGGTAAGATGTTCCAGTTTTCCAAACCGGGAAGAAAGCCAGGGCACGATGGTAAATGATGATAATAATGATAACAGCGTGGCGATAATAACGGTTACACAGAACTGTTTTATGATGTTTGATACCAAACCGGTGCTCAGTGCAATAGGTAAGAAAACTACTACAATTACCATCGTGATGGCAGTAACGGTAAACCCGATCTCTTTGGTGGCTTCGAAGGCGGCGCGAACGCGGTTTTTACCCATTTCCATATGCCGGTAAATGTTTTCAAGCACCACAATGGCGTCGTCGACCAGGATACCTACCACCAGTGAAAGACCTAACAGGCTCATCAGGTTCAATGTATACCCCAACAAGGCCATTCCAATAAACGTAGCGATCAAAGACGCGGGGATGGATACCATTACGATCAACGAGTTCCTTATGCTGTGCAGGAAGAACAACATCACAAAAGCAACCAGCACCACAGCCAGCAACAGGTCGTGTACAACGCTGTCAGCTGCTTCCAGGGTGAACACGGTACTGTCGTTTGCAATATCCAGTTTTAAATTGCTGGCGCCATATTGTTGCTCCAGCGAGGTAATTTTCTTTTTGATCTCTTCTGCCACGGCCACCGCATTGGCATCAGATTGTTTTATGATCTGTAAGGCAATAGAATTCTTCTGGTTAACCCGCGATATCTTTTCCACTTCCTTTTGGGCATCCTGTACATCGGCAACGTCTGACAGCCGAACGGCTATTCCGTTGCGGGATGTGACCACCAGGTTGCGCAGATCGTTTACATTTTTATATTTACCCGATAACCGGACGAGGATACTTTGTTCACGGGTTTGTACATTACCGGTAGGGAAATCGAGGTTGGAACCGAGGACGATCTGCTGCACCTGCGGAATGGATAATCCATAACCCTTTAGTTTTTCTGCATCCAGGCTTACCTGTATTTCTCTTTCCTGTCCTCCAATCAGATTTACCTGCGCCACGCCGTTTACGCGTGAAAGGGCAGGGCTGATACGCTTGTCGACCAGGTCAAAGAAAGCCGATTCGTCCATTTTGGCTGAAGCGGATAAAGTAAGGATAGGAAGATCGCTCAGCGAAAATTTAACGAGCGATGGTGGATCCACATCATCGGGTAAGTCTTTTAAGATCGCATTGATCTTTCTTTGCGCATCGTTCAAAGCATAATCTGCATCGGCGCCGCTGTTCAGGTTGAGCGTCACCAATGAAATATTTTCGAATGATTTAGATTCCAGCTTCTTGATATTTTCCACCGCAGCTACCGCATCTTCAATTTTCTTGGTAACGGTGTTTTCCACTTCCGACGGTGATGCACCCGGATAAACCGTAGTGATCGTTACAGCATTACTATCGAATTTAGGGATCAGTTCATACCCAAGTAAAGTGTAACAGAACAAACCGCCCAGCGTAAGGATCGTGAACAGCACGATCACGAAGGAGGGGCGTTTTATGGATATTTCAGCTAATTTCATTTTTTATTTTTTTACAATGATGGTTGTTCCGGCGCTTATTGAATAATGCTCACCCTGGTACCGTCAACAAGATTGATCTGTCCGCTGGTGATAGCAATGGCGCCTTCGGTCAAACCGTCAAGCACTTCTACTTTTTCACCAATTACCCGGCCTGGGGTAACTGATTTCAGCCGGGCTACACCGTTATCGATCACAAATACCTGCTTACTGTTCACACTGCCCACGAACGCGGTGCGGGGGATCATGATAACAGCTGACTGGTTGGGGAAATCAAAAACGGCGGTTCCGTACATACCTGCTTTCAGTTGATTGGCGGCATTATTGGTGATGGTGATCTCTACAGGGAAGTTCAGCGCTTCATCGGCTTTTGGCGCTATGAAGTTGATATTGCCTGAGAATGTTTTATCAGGAAATACGCTTGCTTTCACCAACACCTGTTTGCCTAACTTGAGGTAAGGGATCTGTGCTTCGTTTACAGTAACCTTCAGCTTGAGCGTGGAAACGTTCACGATATCGAATAAAGCGGTGCCGGGGGAAACAACACTTCCTGGTTCAATATGCCGTTTGTTTACGATCCCACTGATGGTAGCACGAATGCTGGCATCGCCCAGGTTAATGCGGCTTTGTTCCAGCTTGGTCTTTGCATTGTTCACGCTCTGGCGGGCATTGTCGAGCTGTTGTTGGGTAACACCGCCTGTTTTAAATGCATTTTCATATCGTTCCAGGTCGGTAAGGGCTGTCTGGTAATTTGATTCGGCATTTTGCAGATCAACCGACAACTGATCAACACGGATAGTGGCTACTGTTTGTCCTTTTTGAACATAACTGCCTTCATCTGCCAGCACCTGTACAATGCGGCCTGCTTTTTCTGCCGCGAGGCTCAGTTCCTGCGCCGCCGCAAAATTGCCATTGGCTACTACATCCAGATCGGGGATTTCGTGTTTAACGGTGTCTATTCGTACTGCAACGGTAGCATTGGTTTGGGCTACGATCTGGGTTTTTTCTTCGGATTTCTTTTTGTTGTTCGAAAGCACTTTGGCGATGGCTCCTACGGAGACAATTATTACTACGATTGTTACAATGATCCTGATGATCTTTTTCATCGAATATTAGTTTAAGAGTGATTTTAAATTTCCCTGCGCTTTTATGAGTTGGATCTCTGCCAGCCGGTAATCCAATAAAGCGGAGGTATAATTATTTTGAGCTGTTGTCAATGAGTTTTCAGCATCCAGCATATCTGTCAGCGGCGCCAGTCCCTGTGTATAGTTATTTTGCGTATTGGCATATACTTCTTCGGCCAGTGTCACATTTTCTTTTTGATTGTTCAGAGTAATGATGCTATTGCGAAGCTGTGTTTTGGCATTTTGATAAGAAAGGTTCAGCGACAACTCTGTATTCTTAATATCTGCCTGCAGCTTCCTGATATCAACATCTGCCTGTCGTACTTTCGACCGGGTAGAGAATCCGTTGAAGATGGGTATTTTCAGGTTTAACCCCACGGATGCATAATCGAACCAGTTAGTACTGCTATTTCCTACAGGAAACTTATTACTCACGCCCTGGTAGCCATAATTACCTGAAAGCGACAGGGACGGATAATAGGCGGCTTTGGTAGCTTCTTTTTGTAATACGAGTAATTCCTCTTGTTTTTTCAGAACCTGGTAGTCTGACAATTTCTTTACATCTGGTGTATTATCCAGCATAGTTAATTTCGGTTGAATGCTGTCCAATGCAGAATAGGGAATAGTAATGGGTGTCTCGATGGGAATACCCATATAGAATTTCAATGTGTTTTCCTGTTGTTGAACCGAGTTGATCTGCTGCTGGCGTTGCGCCTCCAGGTTCGATAGATTCACTTTGCTTCTGTCGAGATCGATCTTCTTTGCCAACCCATTCTTATACTGTCCTTCAATTACGTTTTTTACCCTGGTGGTGGTGACAATATTGCTGTCGGTAACCACCAGT
>JAJKIL010000121.1 GCA_021154515.1 Niastella sp.
CTGTCGTTGATGATGGAACAATTGTTCAATCCTTTTTTCAGTTCCAGCCGCATAGCCACCGGCCCCAGCTGTTGCATTTGCCGGGTTATTTCTTCCCCCGGTACCTGCAAGTGCAGCAATACGCACCAGCAATGAATGGCGTTTTCCAAAGATGCATTATCGGTGAAAGGGATCGCAATGCTGATCTCCTGTTGCTGATAGGTGGCCGTAATAGTTGTGCTGTTGTCTTCTTTATAAACCTGGCGAATGTGCAGCATGGCTTCGCTTACCATGCTCCAGCTAAAGATCTCAAAGCGTTTGTTATTGGGCAGCTGTTGCCATAAAGCCGCTACCCCGCTGTTTATTTCAGGATCGTCCTGGCAATAAATAAGTGTTTGTACATCTCTGAACAATTGCAGCTTCTCATTCACTTTTTGCCGCAAGTTCACAAAGCCTTCACTGTGCGCTTCGCCCACATTGGTAAAAATGCCAATGGTGGGTTGAATGATCTTTTGCAGTTGTTCCATTTCGCCGGGCTGCGAAATACCGGCTTCAAAAATAGCCAGTTCGTGTTGCTCGTTCAACGGCCAAACACTCAATGGCACCCCTATTTGTGAGTTGTAACTTTTTGGACTTCTAATAATAGTGAACCGGTCATCGAGCAACTGGTTCAACCATTCTTTTACAATGGTTTTTCCATTACTACCGGTAATGCCTATTACCGGCAGGCTGAATTGTTTACGATGCCAGGCCACCAGGTTTTGCAGCGCCCGTAAAGGGTCGTCAACCAGTACGATGTTGGCTTCGGCCAGTTTGCCGAGGTCCACAGCCTCGCTCACCACAAAATTGCGAACACCCTTTTCATACAACTGGTAAATAAAGGAATGCCCATCGCGGCGCGGCCCTTTCAATGCGAAGAATAAGGAGGTTTGTGGAAAGATGAGTTTACGGCTATCGATGAGCAGTTGTTCAATCAACGCATTGTCATGCTGAACCAGCCACTTCCCTTTAATGATGGAAGCTATATTGTCAATAAAATATTTCACCCGGTTAATTTGATCAGTGAATATCCCGGTTTGAACCGGCATCGTTATCCTTGTCTTCCGGGGTACGATTGCTTACGGTTACAGAATATACCATAGAGGCGGCGATGCAGACAATGATCACCAGCAGGGAAACATACACCGGGATCTCGATCTTAAAATATTCTATCAGCATCTTCACCCCTATAAATATGAGTACAATGGCAATACCTTGTTGCAAATTGCCGAATTTATTGGCAGCGCCTTTCAGTAAAAAGAATAGTGAGCGCAAGCCCAGTACGGCAAAGATGTTGGAGGTATAAATTACCAGGGAGTCTTTGGGCGCAATGGCAAATACCGCAGGAATACTATCGAGTGCGAATACGATGTCGGTAGTGGCCAGCATAATTACTACAACAAATAAACTGGTATAGTACTTTTTCCCGTTCTCTGTTATTTTCCATTTTCCATCCCCGTCGCTGGTTGTTATAGGCAGCGCACGCTTCATTAATTTGTACACCTTGTTATTTTCCAGGTCACCGGCTTCTTCCTCATGTTTCGTGCGAAACATGGTAATGCCTGTGTAAACCAGAATAGCACCGAAGATGTACAGGATCCATTGGAATTGTTGCACCAGGCCATTGCTTATTGCGATAAATATAATCCTGAAGAGGATGGCCATCAGGATACCAATGAGCAGTACCCGGGCATAGAATTTTTCTTTTACCTTAAAAAAGCCAAAGATGAGTATGAATACAAAGATATTGTCAATGCTTAGCGACCACTCCATTAAATAAGCGCTCAGGTATTTGATCGCTCTTTCATGGCCGTTCTCATACCAGATAAAACCAAAGAAAACCAATGCCAGCGATACCCAGAAGGTAGTCTGCCACAAGGCTTTTTTAATGGTAATATGAGAGGATTTTTTACTCAGTAATCCCAGGTCAAACGCCAATGCCAGTATTAATAAACTGCCAAATGCTAAATAGGTGATCTGTTCAGTGGCCATGTCTTATTTTATGGTTGGCAAAGATAAGTTATTACCAGCTGCTGGTTTACCCGGTTCCATTAAAACCCTTTTAACCTATCAACTTTATCAACTTTCAATTTAGCCTGGTATTTTTTCTTTCTTATCGCCTGATATACAGCTCCAAACAATAAAACCAGCACTACAGGTATGGCTATATTCATCAACTGCCATTTCATGCGGTCCGCTTCTGTTTTTTTAGTATCAAGCAGGCGAAGGGTAAAGTCTTTTCCCCGGGTTTCGAGTATGCCTGTTGAATCGGTGAGGTATTGTACGCAGTTGAGGAAAAAATCTTTATTGGCGTACTGGTTATGGGTAAACTGGTTGTATCCCATTGGCAGCGGCCCTTCATTTTGTGTTACCACATTGGCTACAATGTCGGCATCACTCACCACGATCATTTTACTTTCTTTTTCCGTGGCCGCCCTGAATGGCTGTTTGTACATCCCCGCCAGGGTATCCAGTTCACCGGTTGATAAGCGGTTGGTGTAAAGGGAGGTAAATCTTCCTTCCAACAGCACAGCAATAGGGATGAACGACTGGTTAAAGGTTTTCAGATCGTCTTCCGTTTTAACACTGTTCAACGTTACAATGGCCGGCGTACTGATAATACGGGAGCTTTCCGACGTGGACAGCAACACCGTTTTCCTGATATTATTTTTTATGGTATCGATGGAATTGGGGAAGATGCTTAATACATTATCGAGGTTCTTGGCAATGGGATGGCCTGAGTAAGACGATAATGTTGGAAAGTAAGGCCAGGGCACCAACTGCATTTGCGGCTGATTGCCATAATTGCCCACCACCAGGGGGATTTTATCGCATTGCAGGTCCTGCACCAGGTCGCCATTGATACGAACGCCGTATTTGAACAGCTGGTCATCGAGGTTCAGGTTGCGGTCGAAGGCTACAAAATCGCTGTGTGAGCGCATGAGGCTGTCCATTTCGGCATATAACCTGTCGATGAGCCAGATTACCTTACCGCCATGCATGATGTACTGATCGATCTTCAGCTTTTGCTTATTGCTGAACGGCACGGTTGGTTTAACAATTACCAGCGCATCAAAAACATTGGGAATAACCGGTACGCTGTCGATAGGCAGAAAACCAAACCGGTATTCCTGGCGCAGGGTGCCATCGATGAGATCTTTTACATTTTCATTGAACAGCTCGCCATTACCAAGCAGGTAACCAATGGCCGGTACAGTATCGGCCGTGATCTTTTGAATAGAGCGGGCCAGTTTATACTCCAGTAATGCTTCGGCATTGTTCAGTGATTGTACGCCACCCCTCATATCCTGACCTTGCAGCAGGTCAATGACTACTTCGCGGTCTTTATATTGAACCAGGGCGCCGGGGTATACCAGGCGCTCTTCCTGTGCTTCGCCGGCTTTCGCTTTTACCTGAATGTTAGTAGGTTTCAGGCCAAGAGAGTCTAAATGCGCCTGAAATTTTTGTTTATCAGTATCACTCAGGCCTTCGCCGGCTTTTTCAAATTTGAATTGAATATTGCTGCCCCCCAGTTCTTTAAGCTCCTGCAACATTTCCTTGGTGCTGTTGGAGAGTTTTTTGAACCCGGCCGGCATATCGCCGGTGAGCAATACGGTAATGGACACTTTATCGTGCAGGCCTTTTACCAGTTTTTTGGTAGCGGGCGAAAGGGTATATCTTTTTTCCTGAGTAAGGTCAACGCGGGTATGCACTACTGATGCCAGGTAATTGATACCCAGCAGTACGATCAGCAAAAACAACCACCATCCTTTTGAAGCCAGTATTTTGTTCATGGTGTATTTCCGGATTATCGTTTCAACAAATTGCGATTGGTAAAGATCAAAAAGAAAAGAATGATGCTGAGAAAATAAATGATGTCGCGACTGTCAACCACGCCCCTGCTTACACTGCGGTAATGGAAGTCGATGCCCAGCATTTCAACGTAATAATCGGCCCCTGCCTGTAATGCCGGGATGCGGCTTATGGCGTTGAACCCGCTGTACAACACAAAACAAAGAAAGGCGCCTGCAATAAAGGCCACCACCGCGTTATTAGTAAAACTACTACAGGCAATGCCGATGGCTACAAATACGCCGGCCAGTAATACCAGACCGATGTAAGAACCGATGGTTCCACCCATATCGATACCGCCGCCGGCGGCAGCCAGTTGCTGCACACTGATGGGATATATTATGGTGGGAATTAATGCGATGATCACTACGCCCAGGGCGCCGAAATATTTACCTGAAACCAGTTGCCAGCGGCTAAGCGGCTTGGTTTGCAGGATCTCGAAGGTGCCGCCTTTGAACTCATCGGCAAAACTGCGCATGGTAATAGCAGGTATCAGCAATAACAATATCCAGGGAGCCAGCTCAAAAAATTTATCAAGGGTGGCGAACCCAAAGTCAAGGATATTGGTATCGGGGAATACAAACAGGAATAAACCATTCAATAATAAGAATACGATGATGGCAATATAGCCTGTGAGGCTACTGAAAAACTGCCGGAACTCTTTTTTACAAACCGACCACATGTGGCGAAAATAAGTGATTATAAGTATATGCAAATAAAAGATGCCGCCCTATGACGCGCGATTCAGCAATTTTATTATATTGCGTGTACTCTTTTTAACCATCCAATGAAAAATAGATACATCCGGTTACTGTCTATTTCTGTTCAATCATAAAATAGCCGAAACCTACTGCATAAAAAGTCCCCCCGTAATACGGGGGATTTTTATTTTAGGGGAGGGGCTTTGCCAACTTTATATCTCCTAAGCTACTTCTTCCTCTTCGTCAACCTGTCAACGTGTTAACTCGTCAACGTGTTAACTTATCACCCCTGTCAACCTCATCAACCCTATCACCCCTCACTTTATTTCCCTGACCTCTTTCCCCCATCCTTAGCTAGTCAACTCGTTCACCTGTCAACCTCATCAACAGATCAACTTATTCTTTTTATACTTAAACGCAGACCAAGCCCAGACCTAGCCCAGACCAAGCCCAGACAAAACCCAGATTTTATCTGTGTCAGAACTGGGTTTTCTCTGGTTGTAAGTACTGTTTTTATAGGGGTTGTTTTAAATAAGATGAATAAGAGGCAGGGCAGAAAATGAAAAAGCCCTACTCCCGGGAGGGAGCAGGGCCAATATATTGCTGTCCTTATTTCAGTTTAACCTTATACAGAGAAGCTTTCGCCACAGGCGCAGGTACGGCTGGCATTGGGGTTATTAAAGTAAAACCCTTTGCCATTCAACCCTTCTGAAAATTCCAGGGTGGTATTAAAGAGATACAAAAAGCTCTTCATATCGGTAACTACTTTCAGGCCTTTGTCTTCAAATACCTGGTCGCCGGGTTTTGACTGGTTATCAAAATCCATTTTATAGCTAAGACCGGAACAACCGCCCCCCACTACCGATACCCGCAGAAAATAACCGGCTTCGGCAGACTGAGAATTTTCTTCCATCAGTTTATCTACTTTCTCTTTTGCTTTGTCGCTTACGAAAATCATACTCTAATTTGTAAATGTGAAAATTCGAAAATGTGAAAATTAAAACCCTAAACGACTGATTTTCACGTCATGAATAGACCTTATTATAACGCCTCTTGGGCCTTAATTGTTTAAAAATACTCAAATTAGCGCTCACTTGAAAGCATGGATCCCGGTTTTCCATTTGGGCTAATTTGCTAATTGGTTGGCTCTCAATTGCTCTACCGTCTTTTTTACCCGTTCTATCACATAATCTATCTGCTCTTCAGTAGTATACCGGCCAATGGAAAACCGTAACGAACTGTGGGCCAGGTCATCTTCCACGCCCAGGGCTTTCAGCACATAACTGGGTTCCATGGAGGCGCTGGTACAGGCTGCACCGGATGAAAGGGCTATTTCCTTGTTCAGGCCCATCATGAGCTGGTCGCCATTCACAAAGTTAAACGAGATATTGACTACATGGGGCAGGCGGTGCAATTGGCTGCCGTTTACATAAGTGGCATCCAGTTGCAGCAGGGCGTTTTCCAGTTTATTGCGCAGGTGGCTCATGCGCTCCCCATCTGCCTGCAGTTGCTGGCGGCAGAGATCGGCGGCTTTCCCAAAACCGGCAATACCGGGCACATTCAGGGTACCGCTGCGCATTCCTCTTTCATGGCCGCCGCCATCCATTTGGGCGGTCAGGCGAACGCGGGGGTTCTTGCGACGAACATACAGGGCGCCTACGCCTTTTGGTCCGTATAATTTATGGGCGCTGCAGGCCAGGATGTCGATATCATCTTTTATTACATCAACCGGTATTTTACCCACGGCCTGCGTAGCATCGGTAAAGAACAATACGTTGTGCTTTTTAGCCATAGCCCCAATCGCCTTCACGGGCTGAATGGTCCCCGTTTCATTATTGGCGTACATAATGGCTATGAGGATGGTGCGCGGGGTAATAGCGGCTTCCAGTTGCTGCAGATCTATCAGGCCTTCTTTATCTACGGGCAGATACGTTACGGTTCCACCCAGTTTTTCTATATGCTTACAGGTATCCAGCACGGCCTTGTGTTCGGTAACGCAGGTAATGATGTGGTTGCCTTTGCCGGCGTACATTTCAAACACGCCTTTTATGGCGAGGTTATCGCCTTCGGTGGCGCCTGAGGTAAAGATGATCTCTTTTGGTTCGGCCCCAATCAACCTGGCCACCTGTTCGCGGGCATAATCTACTGCTTCTTCTGCCTGCCAGCCAAAGGAATGGCTGCGACTGGCCGCATTGCCAAACTGTTCGGTGAAATAAGGCAACATCACTTCCATTACGCGCGGATCGCAAGGGGTGGTGGCATTATGATCGAGATATATGGGGAGTTTCAGCATAATTCTATTCAACACAAAATTAGTTGAAATGGTTTGATCCTGTTAACTTACACATTCAACAACTAACTACCTGATATGCTGAAAGTTGAACACATTGGCATTGCCGTTCGGGAATTATCGGCATCGGTTCCCCTGTTTGAAAAACTGCTCAATACTTCCTGTTATAAAACCGAGGCAGTGGAAAGCGAACAGGTGGCTACCGCTTTTTTAAAAACCGGCGATACCAAAATAGAATTGTTGGAAAGCAGCAGCGCCGAAGGAGTTATCGCCCGCTTTATTGACAAAAAGGGCGAGGGTATTCACCACATTGCTTTTGAAGTGGCAGATATTGAGGCTGAAATGAAACGACTGGTCAGTGAAGGTTTCGTGCTGCTACATGAACAACCCAAACGCGGCGCCGATAATAAGTTAGTTTGTTTCCTGCACCCAAAGAATACAAATGGGGTATTGGTAGAGCTTTGTATGGAAATGAAGTAAGAACCCGTTACAGGTTAACAAGTTACAGGGCGCAATAGCGTAATGTTCGACTATTTGCAGGGTTCCAGAATATCAAGACCCTGAAACCTGGAACTAGAAACCTGAAACTATTTTTCAGTTGATTTATGTTCTGAGCATTCAATGCGCAATTCATCAATGGCCAGCTCCTTTTGCATGAGGTTACAAAAGTGGGCCTGCTGGCGATCGCCATTATAGTAATAACAGTTGTAACACATGCGTTGGGTAGAAATGATACCGTTCTGATTTAACCGGAATATCAGATCGAGCACCGATACCAGGAATTCATTTTTTTGTTGTGTGGACAGTGTGGCAATGGCGCCATCTAACGGTTTGGTGAAATTTTCGATCATCCCGGTTAACTTCACGCCCTTATCAGTAAGCGAAAAATTAAAACTGCGTGAATCGAGCATGTCATCTGCTCTTTCGATCAATCCTTTTTGTTCCAGTACTTTTATTGAGTCGCTGATGGTGGCCTTGGTCATGTTGAATTCGCGGGCCATGGAGGCTATGCGGCGTTGCTTATCGGAGTTATGGTATTTGATAAAAATAAGCAACTGCATTTGGATGGGACTTAGCTTGTGTTCTTTTGCTTCCGTCCATAACAAAACCCTGAAGACCTCAGAAATTTTTTCCAAAGCGGCTACTATCTTGTAGTCTACATTAGTAAGATGACGCTCCGGGTCAAATGCTGACATGGCATAGCTATTAGCTTAAAGATACAGACTTAACACGATGAATATAATAGTAGAAAACCCAATAATTGATACAAGTATGTAGGTAATAAACAGAATGAATTGTAACTGTGTTGGTTACGTTAAAAAAATATTACCCTAAAATAAAAAAAGTTCCACTGTAGACACAGCGGAACCATTACTGTTTACCTAATATGAGGACCATTTAAACCTACAACGCTATTTTCTTAACCTCGCTCCAGCCTTTACTATCACTAACCCGTACCGCATACACACCAGAGCCGGCACTCATCGCGTCTACGATAAGCCGGTAAGAAGCCTGACTAAATTCCTTACGCACTATAACCTGTCCGCTCATGTTTATCAACTGTATGAAAACGTTATCTTTCACATCGCTGTTAAAGTCGATGGTAATTGTTTTATTTGGAGAAGCAAAAATGTTTGTAACGGTATTGTTACTGTTGTGCAGGGCGCGAATGGCTGAATAAAAATTGGCTCCATTTGTACCTACCTCGCGTATGCGGTAGTACACATCAGCATTTGTACTATTCTTATCGGTATAACCATAATTGTTAACCACACCAGTTGTTCCTGCTCCTGTTACCTGGGCTATTTGATTCCAGGTGCGGGCATCGGTACTTTTTTCTATTGCATAATAAGCGTTGTTCACTTCTGCACTGGCTGACCATTTCAGCTGGATATTTGATCCCTGACGGGTTATATAAAACGATTGAAAGTTTACGGCCAGCACTGTCCAGGGGTCAAAGCCCGTAGTGCTGTTATCTGCGTATTGGGATCCAACTACCGGGCCATCTGTGCCTTTCCATTTAATACCGGAGCCGATCTTTAATTGATCACTGGCTCCATTCCCCAATAATTTTGCACCGGTTTGGATAAAAACCTTGCTGAGCGCATCCAGCGTTAACTTACCATTATTACTAAGATCCAACACTCCGTATACTATAATTACTACATTATTCAGACCGTTGTTGCCGCTGACTAAAACGGTATCGCCAAAGGGAATTATTAAGGAGTCTCCATTTGCAGGAGCACTGCCGGGATTCCAGCTACTACCGGTGGACCAGTTACCATTAGCTACGGCAGTTTTTTTATTTGCCATCAGGCTGGTAGCCATCAGCAGGGTAAAAAGGGTTACGAAAAGGGCTTTCATGGGGTAAAACAGTTTAATGCACTAATGTTTTCAATACACGTACCTGTTTTTTTGGCATGAGTAAATAGAACACAAAAAGCGATACCGGGATTGGGTATTCGTCTTTATATCTTATTGATTATCATATATCCTTTTTAGTTTCCCACATTCTAGAAAAAAACAATATTTCCTACCGGTGAATATTAGCCCAGTAAGCGATTTCTTTCCCACAAATGGAAAAAAAGTACAATAAGTGGAATTGTTTAGGGAGGGGTAGAGGGTTTGGTTGGAGTTGCTAATGATTTAATGGGGAATTTAGCAGGGTAAGGGGGTAGTTGACCAGTTGACGAGTTAACAGGTTAACAGGTTGACAAGTTAACGAGGTAGAAGGGGTTAAGGAAAATAAAGTTGGAAGTTGATAGAGTTGACGGGGTTGGCAGGGTTGATAAAGGGCAGAGAAATAAATTGGCTGAAAAATGAAAATAGAGTGGAATATTTCATTGTCGCGAGCCCTTTCATCCGCCAGCTGGCGGATTTGCCGTTTCACGCTATTCAAGGCTTTCTCTATAGGTAAGCGACTATTCCTCTTCCGGCGCTTCGGTTTTATTCAAATTCAATTTATCAATAGCGATAGCGGCGGCAATCTGGGAGGCGTCTTTTTTATTGTAGGCTTTGCCTTCGGCGAGGAGTTCGCCATCTACTACGGCGCCAATGGTAAACAGCCGGCGGCCGCCTTCTATACGTTCGTCGAGGGTTTCGAACTCCAGGTTCTTACCATTTTTATTAGCCCAGCCGTATAATTTATTCTTATGGTTGATCTCGAGAAGTTCCAGGTCTTCCATGTACAAATGGGGTATAACAATACATTCAAACACCCATTGTTTGGTTTTTTCGAAACCCCGGTCCAGATAAATGGCGCCTACCACTGCTTCGAGGGTGTTACCAAAGATCTGGCTCATTTTAAGAGAGTTATCGAACTTATTGTAGAAGGTGATCTTTTTTAAACCCATTTTGATGGC
>JAJKIL010000122.1 GCA_021154515.1 Niastella sp.
GAACTGGGAATAGGCTGGTACTCTTTGTTCATATACTTTGCAAACCAGCGATAGGCATTCATCGCCGATTTATTCCCAATTTCATCACCCAGGAAAGCAAAAAATGGATTTACATATTCCGCCTGGTCATTCGCCCAAATAGCGGCATAATAACGTAACCCGCCAGGACCATGTAAATAGCCGCCCTTTGTTTTATAAATGCTTTCGGTGGCCCGGATCTTGGCAAATGCAAAAGCAGTGTTCAAAACAGGATCAGGGGTTTCCAATTGCAGCAATGATATTATATTACTTACTCTTTGCAGCCTGTCGTTATAAGCTGCATTCACATCAACTGTTGGTAATGGATTGTTTTTATCTGCTGCCTGGTACAAAATGCCGAATTGCACCGAGTCTCCAGGCGCTACTGTTTTCAACCCTTCATTGGCGGTAGTTACAACAAAACTGTGTGGAACCGGTGTCGTTCTTTCCGTGGCGGGTCGAACCTCTCTGTACAGGTACTCCATCTCAATTTTCACCGGTTGCCTACCGGTATTGGTGAACACCCATTTCTCCAGCGCCACCGGTTTATCTACCGAAGGGAAAAGTGTACGTTGTAACGTGACAGCATTGTCTTTCCCTATTATGCTGTTTATTTGTAAAATGCCTTTTTGCCTGATGCTGGTTACTTTCTCCGGCATATCGGTTGCCACGGCGGCATTATATACACCGGCTTTTAATAATTTGTCATTTATCAGGAACCGGGGCAGCTCCTCATCGGTAATGTTATAGGTCATACTGCCAATGGTACGTACCGGTAACAACCGAAAGGTGGGAAAAACCATGGTGCGGTTTATAGAAGGCTGTCCTTCGGCGTTGACGCCATACTGTACCCACATGGACACTTTTTCGCCACTCATCTCCACATGATCAGTATGCGGCAGGCGGTTGTCGATTGGCCATTCAATACTGCCATCAGGCAATATTTTCCAGCGGTCCTGTTGTACCGGCAGGGGCGATTGTTGTGCAAGCAGGGAAAACGACATGCTACTCAGTGCTACAATCAAACAACTGCTTTTTCTGATGAAATCAATACTCATTATTCAACTTCTTTTTAATTAAAGCGAGAATTCAGCCAGATAGCCGCCACCGGCTACCAGTACAATTTCAAGAACATCTTGCTTTGTATAAACCTTACGTTCAACCACTACAGATGCGGCATTGTTGCTATCATCTTTTACTACGGTAGCTTTGTATTTTCCTGATCCAAGAAAATGCAGGGGAATTGTAACTTTCTTAGGAATAGTGCCGTTCATAACAGCTACAAACCACTTATTTCCTTTTCGCCGCACATAAGCAGCCAGCTCCCCAATGGCCGACTCCGGTAATACGATGGTCTCATCCCATACGGCTGGAATATCCCTGATAACAGCTACCGCAGGATTGCTTATTATATTTTCGGGATTGGCTGCATAGGTTAGCAAGGGCGCATGAAGGATCGCGGCACTTGCTATCTGGTGCGCCCAGGTGGTGTTCTGTCTCCGCTCACTAAAAAGTAGAACTGTATATTCTGCCGGCCCGGCCAAACAGCGGGTGAACGGTATCGTTGTTTCATGCGTTGCCCTGTCAGTGAGCTTACTCGATTCCATCCCTTTTACGGCTTCACTGGTCAATAAATTTGGCCAGGTACGCGATAACCCTGTGGGTTTATTGGCACCATGAAAATCGAGGAGTAAATGATTTTCGGCGGCTTCCCGCAAGATGGCTGCATACAGATCAATGGTTTCTTTCGCTTCGTGATCGAAGAAGTCGATCTTTAACCCTGTCACTCCAAGGTCATGGCATTTTTTAAAGAATGTCTGCCGCTCACTGGGATCGCGTAGCGATTTGGAATGTTTCCATAGCCAGATGCCTACTTTTTTCTGGCGGGAATAATCTATCAACTGCCGTAAGGTATCGCCGCCCCATCGGGCCCAAAAGCCTTCCAATATATTGTGTTCAAAGCCCAGGGTTGCGGCGTCATCTGTAAATTTTTTAAGTACATCAAAACTTCCATCCCCACCTCCATCGAGGTATTTCCAAACGGCACGGCCGGGTTTTATCCAACTGGTATTTATTCCTTCGGGGAACAATGTTTTGTCTGGTTGCGGACAGAGATCTTGTACGAGATCACTGTTCACCAGTGTATTCAGGTCGCTTCCTATTATCACTACCCGCCAGGGCGTAATGATGGTGCCGGCAATAGCAGCAGGTTGTTGTAACCGTAAAGTATCTTCAGGCGAATATCGCAAGCGATAAGGATAGGAAGCCCGTTGGTGATGAGGCAGGCGTATCTGCAAACCATTGTTCCCATTTGCCTGCAATGCCATCCCTGCATAATTTACCAGGTTGGCTTCAGTAATGGATGCATAGACTCCTTGTGGTAATTTATAGGTGGCCGGCGGCGCCACCCACTCTTCTGCCTGCACCTGGCTGATCTCTTTTTTTACATGTACACCCTCATAATGCATGATCAGGTCGTGGTACCACAATAGGCTGCCGGCCGGAATATTGAACAGGGTTGCTTCATCAGGGGTGCGAATGATTTTATCAGCGGCAGGCAGTATTGTTCTGAAAGCTATTCCATCATTAAATACCCGAACTTCCAGCGTGTCTACCATTGTCTGATCCTGCAGCAACACTTTTATTCCCGAACAACGATTTATTGCAGTGGCATGTGCGCCCAGCCAGGGATAGCGCTCATTGAGCTGGTAGCGGAGATCAGCAGACGTTTGCATTTTCCAATGCACAACCGTATCGTTCAGCAACATCACCATTTCAGAGTTTTCTACGACCGGAATATTTTTATAGGTAACTGCAAAATGCAATTGATTGTTTTGTTGAAAGAGTCTGCACTGTATTTGCCGGTTGGGACTTGTGATCAACACTGTATCCGCAGGTAATGCGTTTACCTCAGCAATGGCAAGGAAAAGGATAAGTCCAATAAAGATGGCTCTTTTCATATAATCTTATTTATTACCTGCACGCTTTCCTAACTCCGTCAGGAGTTGAACAAAAGGGGCAGCTATTAATCCATTACGTTGTACCGGTGTGTCCCAGGTGATGGCGCCTTCAGCTTGTATTACCTGGTTGCTGAAACCAATGATCTGGTCACTGGTAAAACGGGGATCACCCATTCCCCAGGTTCTGCCCAGGAAACTCAACACATGAATTTGTTTTCCATCCACCTTTCCTTCATAGGAACGTTTTATGGAAATGAATTCCGGTTTATCTACTTCACCTGCGGTATAATCTTCATAAGGTGTAAGGGACAGCGTACGATATACCACGCCGGGGTTAAATGCTACTATGCTTTCGGGATTACCGGCGCGGGCTGCTGCTGCAAAGCTGGCAAAATTGGGCGCCTTTTCATTTCTGTACATGATATTGGGCCAGTAACAACCATCGAACCACCAGCCATTGATCTTATTTCCCCAACGCTGTGACCATTCCCGGATAATCGCTTCCCAGTTACGTTGAAATTCCAGGTTCGCGTGGGGACCATTCTCCCATTTCAATGCTTTTGCTGCCACAGAATCACCGGCCGGGGCACCTGATGGCAGGTATACAATGAGTTCGATGCCCTGCTTTTTTAAAGCGGCTGACAGATCTGCAATTAAATCACGTTGGGAACATTTACCCTTGTTGCCGGAGAGGCGTTCATATGTTTTATTAGGCGCTACAAAGTATCCCGAGTTCTGCCCAATGGTAAAGATCATATACCCGGCGCCTGTTTCTTTGACCTGCTTCGCCAATCCTTCCACATCAAACTGGTTGATCATTTCATTCCAAATAGCAGTTGTTGTTGTAATACTGTCTGTTCGTGAGCGCCAGTCGGCCAGGTAATGCACCATAATGCCCCAGCGGGCCTTTTTCATCCAGGCAGTCCGCTCCTGTGCTGTAGTAATAAGGCAGGAACTTATTATGGCAATAAGGATAGAAAGTTTAATGAGGTTCACTTGGCAAGAATTTATAACCTGTCAGCCTTTCGCCTGACAGGTAGAGTATATTATCGTAACAACGCCGTAGCGCACCATAACACCGGGGCCTGACCGTGCAGGTCGCCAATATTACGTTTGCGATCGAGGTAGTACTGACGATCGTTCTTTTTATTGGTGCCTTCGCACACTTCACGCACATCGTTATTACTATCGATGTAAGTAATCAGCGCCAGCCAGCCTTTTCGGGCGGCAGGTCCATAAGTAGCCGCATCGAGCCAGCCATTCTTGACACCGGTGATCATGGCAAACGTGAACATGCCTGTGCAGGAAGTTTCGGGCCATGATTCAGCATCATCGATCAACTGGCGCCACATGCCATTTTCGGCCTGGTACTTCAGCAACGAGGCCATCATGGTTTTATAGCCTTTCATAATCCGTTCGCGGTATTGACTGTCTTTTGGCAATGAACGCAGCAACTCTGCCATGCCTGCTGCCATCCAGCCATCTCCGCGGCCCCAGAAATACGGAACATCGGGTGCATGATAGAATAACCCATTAGGCTTTTGCAATGAATCCAGATAAAGCACCATTTCCTTCGCCGCTCTTTCAATGTATTTTTTATCATTGGTAGCGCGGTATGCCTGAGATTGTACCGCGGTGATCATAAACATATCATCGATCCACATGCGGGTTTGCCAGGAGTAGCCCCTGTTTAAAAAGTCCTGCGATTCAGGTTTTACATGGGGGCCTTCCGGATTTTCCCATTGTTTATCGGCAAAACGTTTTCCTATTTCAAGATAGCGTTTGTCTTTTGTTTGCATATACAACTCAAACGGCACCGATCCAAATACGGTGGCGTCAACGTGCAATGGTTTTGGGATCAGCGTATCCTGTGCACCGAACATCGGGTCAAACCGTTGTACCAGTTTTTGCAACAGTTCTTTATCACCGGATTGTTTTGCGAAGGTGAGCGCGCCATACCAGGTACAGGTTTCCGGATAGGTAATTGTTTTGGGTGGTGTGGTGCGGCCAAAATTGGTATGCGGAGTAGCTACAAAATGCTCCGCCACTTTTTTGCCCACTTCCTGCGGTGAGGTGCCTGCCGGCCATTTTGAGAAATCGGCCATCGCTTTTTTTGATTGTGCTTCACAGACCACTGGTTGCAATTGAGCAATCCCCAGCGTCAATAACAGACATTGAATCGTTTGTTTCATTTATTCGATGTTATTTTATATGTCTCAATTTTACGATATTAAATCTCTGCGCCCTTTGATTGTATCACACACTTTTCATTTTACATCCTTTTTAATTGTTACCCGCTTTACATCTCCCCTGATCGTCAACACCGGATGAATGATAACAGCGCGATACTGATATTCTTTTCCCTCTTCAACAGATGAAAGCAACTGAGTGAAATTTCCTGTTTCATTAATAGTTACAGGTTTTGTACTCAGCCAGTCTTTGCTATACAGGTTCTCGGCAAATCCCGCATAGGGCCGGTATTCAAATAACAATTGTAATGAATCTGCATTTCCCTTTTTTAATACCCGGGCATTTAATTCCACTGCGTTGTTTTTTATTATTGCATTACCAGTTTCAACCTGGGGTGGATCGAGAGCTGGTTCTACATTTTCCAGTTTAACCGTAATGGGATTAGGCCATTTATAATTATCATACACCCGTTGGGCCTTCACTAGTGAAATATGCAGTCCATCTTCTTTCTGTTCAAACCGGGAATGCACATCCAGTTCGTTCTGGTATTCGGTCACTTTATCATTTTGCCCCAATACACTGATGGTTGTTTTTGACGTAGCTTTTACCGAACCTAATACAAATTCCTTTCGATCGCCTTTTGCCCAATCCGGCTGGCCGGTAATCACACCATACACCGTTCCTTTATCTTTCGAGGCCGTAAACCAGATATTTCCTTCATTGGTAACGATCCAGGGTCGCACGCTTTCTATTGCTTCATGATTGATGAAATTCCATGCAGCCATTTCCCGTAACGGAGTTTCCTGTTCATAAGGAATATAGCCATCGGGGTGCGGACCTACGTTCAATAAAAAATTCCCACCCTTTGAACGGGCCTCTACCAGCAGCTCTATCAGGCGACCACCGGTTTTTATATTATCATTGGTTGGTTTGTAATTCCATTGCGTTCCCATTGTAACGCAGGATTCCCAAAACTCATCCAATGCAATTCCCGGGAGCGTTTGTTCAGGCGTATTTACAGCGCCGCGGGTGATCACCACATCCGGTTGTAACTTCCAGGCGGTTTCTCGACACGGCCCCTTGGGTTCTCCGTCAATAAAAAGAACATCTATCTTACCATATAACGTGAACAATTCGGTGGTTTGTTTTCGCACCAGGTCTTCATAAGCAGCCGTGGTTTTTTTATCGAATTGATTACCCCCGCGTTTAATAAGAATATGGTGATCATATAAAAATTTAAAATCTTCGGGCGAATAATACAACCCTACCGCCAATCCTTCCTTCCTGATCGCCTGCACATACTCTTTCAGCAGATCTTTTTGATAGGGCGTATTAGTGATCCTAAAGCTGGTTGTTTTGGTATCCCAAAAACAAAAGCCGGCATGATGCTTGGCAGTAAACACCACATATTTCATCCCTGCCAGTTTTGCCAGCCGGGCAATCGCTTTCGGATTAAATGCGTACGGATCAAATGTTTTAGGAAGTTCATTATAATATCTTTTCACATACTCATCAGCCGCGCCCACCAGGGAGTGACTGATAGTTATACCCAACTGCGCATCTACATTATAGTGGATGAACATGCCAAAACCCTGATCACGCAACCATTCC
>JAJKIL010000123.1 GCA_021154515.1 Niastella sp.
AACCTAAAGGCGTGCTGGTAGAACACCGCTCGGTCGTGAACCTGATTGTAGCGCAAAGGGCTGCATTCGGCATTAGCGGGGAAGACAATGTGCTTCAGGCCTCCGATATTTCTTTCGATGCTTCGGTGGAGCAGGTCTTTATCGCACTTACCAGCGGAGCGCGGTTAACCATGATAGATAAGGCGGTGTTGCTGGAGGCAGAAAAGCTGGAAGCATTTATCGATGACTATAGGATCACCCATGTTCACCTGGTACCGGGGATCCTGGCCATGCTGCCAGTCAAAAAATATACTTATCTGAAAAGAGTCATCGCGGGAGGAGACACCTGCCCGAAAGACCTGGCCGAAAAATGGAGTGTGCATCATCAGTTTTATAATGAATATGGACCTACGGAGACTACGGTCACTTCCATCATGCACCAGTATGATCCTGCAAAGGAGCAACAGTCATTTGTTCCTGTTGGCCGCCCGTTACCCAACACTATTGTCTATATTTTAAAGAATGACCGGCTGGCGCCCGCCGGGGTGATCGGGGAGATCTGTATCGGGGGCGACTGTCTGGCAAGAGGCTATTTGAATAGACCCGGTTATACCGAGGCTGCCTTCGTTCTCAATCCATTCAAGGAGGGAGAAAGAATGTACAGGACCGGAGACCTGGGAAGATGGCTGGCTGATGGGACAATAGAATTTACCGGCAGGAAGGATAATCAGGTTAAGATAAGAGGGTACAGAATAGAACCGGAAGAGATTGAAGAGGTGTTGAGGCAATATCCGTCAGTTGTCTCCGGCATTGTCACCGTAAAAAATAATGCGCAGGGCGGAAAAGAATTGGTGGCCTATATCACAGGCAGTTCAGTTTTTTCTGCGTCGGAGATAAAAACTTATTTAGGCAGGTTACTGCCGGCTTATATGATACCCGCACATATCGTGCAGCTGGATGTTTTGCCGCTGACACCCACCGGAAAAATAAACCGGAAAGCCTTGCCCGACCCGGACAGGTCAGGCGTTTCAGAGGGCGTGGAATATATTGCTCCCCGTAATGCCATAGAAAAAAAAGTAACCACCATCTGGCAGGAGTTACTGGGCAGGGAGAAAGTGGGTATCAGCGATCATTTTTTTGATTTGGGCGGGCACAGTATCCTGGCAATGAAACTTCAGTTGATCATGCGTAAAGAGTCCGGTATCCATATAAAGATCCAGGATCTTTATAATCATCCAACGATCGAAGGCCTCCTGTCGGCGGTGGCAACCCGTACACATGCCGGCTCCCGCATTATTCAATTAAGCAGCCGGGTTGCTGAACAAAAGAAAAACTGCTATTTCATTCCACCTGTCCTCGGCAATGCTATTCTGTTCAAACCACTGGCAGCGGCTTTGCAGGATAGCTGCAATTGTTATGGCATTCAATACCGCGGTCTGGAACGGGAGGTGGCCGAAGAGCCCCTATACGGGTCTATCCTGGAGGCGGCAATGGATATGAGCCGGCAGGTACTGGCTCACCATAGTAAAGGAGAAATGGTAATCATAGGGTATTCCATGGGAGCAGCCATCGCATTTGAAATGGCAAAGATCCTGGAACCAGCCCTCAACAACCTGCAATTGATCCTGGTTGACAGGGGAGTGGTTCCTGTGACCCATCCGGATAATATATCAGTGAGCAAGGAAGCCGATTGGCTGATGAGCAAATACAAAGCACTGATTGGTGTGGAAATTGGGGATGAAGCAGCACTGCGGAAATTTCTTGTTAATAATATTGAACTATTGAACAGGTATGAGCCAACCGGGAAAATCAATAATAAGATATATACATTTATATCCGCTGGGAATAAGTCGGTTACAGCCATGGATGCCTGGAACGCGTTTACAAACGGAGGGATCATACCCCAATTCATTCAGGGAGACCATTGGGAGGCGCTGACCGATATAAACTTCCGGTTTTTCGAAAACGCGATCAATACAGAGCGCCCAAACAAATAGCATCCGAACCGGGCAGATGGCATTTATCATTTCGTAACACCCGCAATAAATGTTGGTATCATTGCTAAATATTACTGGGTTTGATTTAATTAATTTACACTGATAACGTTTCGTTACACCGGATTCTTAGTTGATGAAGGTTGCCGAAATAAAGGGGATATTAATATTTTCATTAACATCGTTGTAAACAAATCTGGGAGTAAGTACCTGTTACTTGCTTTAGCGATAGCTATATTCCGGATTTCTTAAACCTTATCGTGTGAATAAATTCAACTCCGGATGGTACCTGATTTATACGAAACCGCGTCATGAGAAAAAGGTACAAACCCAGCTTGCTGAAAAGAGCATTAATACATTTTTGCCCACAAGAAAAGTGCTCAGGAACTGGCACGATCGAAAAAAATATATTGACGAACCTCTTTTTCCGTCTTATGTTTTCATTTATTTGAACGACTTGCAAAATTATTATGAAGGAACAAATGCCGAGGGTAGTTTATGTTATGTTAAAACAGGTAGAGAAATTGCACGAGTAAACGAAACCGTAGTCAATAATATAAAACTGGCGGCTACCCATTATAAGAGTATAGAAGTTTCTGATCAGAATTTTCAACCCGGCCAGCAGTTGGTTATTAATAAAGGAATTCTGACCGGGCTTTCCTGTGAAGTAGTTCGGGTTGACAGTAGAAAAAAGCTACTCGTGCGGGTTGCACTTTTACAGAGAAATTTATTACTCTCTTTGTCAGAAGAATATTTAATGTATGAATGAATAGGTATTCGTTTACATTGACAGTTGAATAAATTGGGTATCACAAATCCTGTCCGTTGCAATATGGGCTATATAGCCTTCTGCGATTGCCAATTCATTAATAAACCAGTTGCATGAATTTATTGATACATGGTGGCTAATCACTTCGAAGCAAGACAATGGAATCTGGAGGCCTCTTCCATCAGCTTTAATGACAGCCTCTTTTCTCGTCCATAATTTATAAAATACTAACAAGGGATCATCAGCATTTTTAAGATATATCCATTCACTTGCAGAAAAGCAGTTTGAGAAAGTATCAACATCGATAGATTTCACTTCTTCCAGATCAATGCCCAATTTACACGATTGGCTTAAAGCACAAACCACATACTTTCCTGAGTGGGAGATATTAAAACTAAGGTTATTATTAAAATAGGGTTTATTGAATTCATTGAAGCGTATATCATGCAGCCCAATATTGAAATAGCCCAGCTTTCGTAAACCTTTCAGAAGAAGGACCTTTCCAAGTAGAAAATGACAGGCATCTTCTTCAAAGGAATAGCGTCCTGCTTTTGCTATATACCATTTAGGGAAATATTCTTCATAATCTCTGATTATTTCTGAAAGACTATGTGCTCCACTGTATGCGCTAAATATGTACACCATTCTTTTGACAAAGCGTAAATAATTTTGATATAAGCATGTTAACCTGATGTTACTGCGCTTCTATATTTCGGTACTTAGAAAAGCGATATTAAATTTTAAACTGCTTGCCATTTTCTGAAAAGTTTGAATTATTTAGCCACGGGCGGCTGATGCGAATGATTTGTTCGTTAATGGCATATTTTAATAATCCAATAGTTGATTTAACATTCAGTTTATCTTTCATGTCCTGTCTTATTTTTTCAACAGAACGGATACTCAGAAATAAATGATTGGCAATTTCTTTGTTGCTTTTTTCTTCCCATAATAATTGAAGCACCTCTTTTTCTCTGTCGCTTAATTCAACGTGTGGTTGAGCATTTTGATTACGTATCCTAACTTGTTTGCCCCAATACATAATTTCAGTAAGCAATTTGCTTCGGTATATTCTATGTTCAGCAACTGAATTGATGGCATTAATTACCTCCTCGGGTTCATCTGACTTTGAAATAATGCCATAAACGCTTGAATCCAGCAATTGGCTTAGCAAATTCATATCGGTACACATGGTGAGCACCACAATCTTAATATCAGGGTATTCGCTTTTGATCATTTTTATCGCATCAAAGCCATTGATATTCGGCAAAAAAAGATCCATCAGCAGTATATGGATATAAAAGTCTTTTAATTTTATTAACAGATCGGGAATGTCGGGAGACTGTATAAATACATTAATGTTTCTTTGTTCAGCGAGATAGTTTTTCAACGTTTTCCTAAATAATGTGTGATCATCTACAATGGCCAGATTGATAAGATTGGGCTGCATAAAGATAGATTAAGGTTTATAAAATGTGTTACAGTTTCGTCAGATTATTTCAAAGTGGTATATGATAAATCGTTACGAATAAATTCTTTTAAATATGGATCTATTAATTGCTGGTCCGTTTTTTAAATAAGAACGTCAAGGCGAATGTGTCCAATAAAGGATACTGCCTTGTATGGAAGCCTTTCTAAAGCACGGGAAAGTTTTTAACAGGTGAATTTATGTATAGGAAGCTTGAAAGCTCATCAGCCGGTTTACTGATTAACTGTCATGGTGGCCAAGAAATAAAAATACTTAAAAGATAGTTAGGAATATAAAAGGATAAGATATTTTTAATAGGTGTGATGTTTTCGCCTATAAGCGTGCTAATTTGGCAATAAGTGTGCAGGTTATATTTGGATTATAATTAATTAGTGGAGCATTTTTTCAATTTTTTTAGAAGATCGGGCGCTGATTAGGACGTTAAAAATTACCTGGTGAATGGTACTTGAGGCCTTTTTGGCATCCAGTTGTATTTTCCTACTCATATATCGTTCATTCTTAACGGTTATCACTTTCTGTATTTGGAAGTTAAACACCTATTGCTTTACCACTTTGAAAAAATACTTCTTTGTTGTAATAACCTCTACGTAATACAAACCTGATAGTAGCCCTGAAAAGTCAAGGTCCAGGGATTGGCTACCAGTAGTCATTTGCTTTTGTAATACTTTAATTACTTTTCCATCTGTACTCAATATCCTGATTTTTATTTTATTTTCTACAGGCATGTACAGTGCTACATGCAAAAACTGATTAACCGGGTTAGGCCTTACCTGTACTGTTTCTGTTTCCGGTTCTGTTATGGCTGGTACTAACAAAATCTGCTCACTGTAACTTTTAGAGCCATTTGTACTTGTTGCTCTTACCCGGTAATAATAATTTGCCAAAGGCGGTGGGTTATGCAGGTATTCGTATTGTTGTTTATCTTGCTCATATTGAATTTTTACCAGGTTTGAAAAATAGACCCCATCCTTACTAAATTCAACTTCGAAGTATGACAATTCATTAGTTGGTGCAACTTGCCAGGCTAATTGATTTCCCAAATTTGAAGTAATGCCTGAAAAAGAAAGGAATTTGATTATACCATAACTATTTTTTAATAAAACACTCAATGTATCTCCCAGCCAGGATGGATATCGTATAATATCATCAAAGGTTGATGAACTTCCACACTTGTTATACAGC
>JAJKIL010000124.1 GCA_021154515.1 Niastella sp.
GGCAGCCATGGAACAACCGCAAAAGATATCTCGTTTGTATGTACCGATGAGCATTATGCAAAAGCGCTGGGCATGACCATCATCGGGGGCCGGGATTTCAGGGAAGGTGATTCGGGCAGGATCTTGCTCAATGAAACGGGCGCCCGTGCGTTGGGACTAAATCCTGAAACGGCGCCAGGTAAACGATTGTATCCACAATCTGATGCAGGAGAGCCGGTATTCTATTTCGAAATAGCTGGCGTTATCAAAGACGCTAATTACAGCTCGCTGCACGACGAAGTAAAACCCCTGATGCTAAGATATGACCTGGGCCGGGCAAGGGACAATGTGATCATTAACGTGAGCAGCAACAACTACTCCGCACTGCTTGGTAAAATAGGCGCTATCTGGAAACAGCATCTGCCGGCGGTTCCGTTCACCTATTCATTCCTGAATGAGGATGTACAAAAGCAATATGAAGCAGAGATCAGTTTATCAGCCACCATCAACCTGTTTACCCTGATGGCCATCTTTATATCCGGCATGGGACTGTTTGGACTTTCCGCCTTTAGCGCCGAACAAAGAACAAAAGAGATCGGCGTACGAAAAGTGCTGGGCGCCAGTGTGCTTCATTTGTCGTCACTGCTGTCGAAAGATTTTTTAAAGCTTACTGCTATCGCGTTTGTAATAGCCACGCCCATTGCCTGGTGGATGATGAACCAATGGTTGCAGTCATTCAGTTACCGCATACATATCAGTTGGTGGATGTTTGCGCTGGCGGGTACGCTGGCCATGTTGTTGACCTTATGCGTAGTTAGTGTGCAGGCCATCAAAGCGGCCCTGGCCAATCCCGTGAGAAGTTTAAGAGCAGAATAAATAAGGCTCAAGGCACAAGAATCAAGGCACAAGGGAAACAAGAAAGTATGATAAAAGAACAAGGAACACGGAAGATGGGGATTCCCCCACTTCCTGTTCCTTGTTTGGTTTTTCCAATATCCTGCTGTTATTCTACAGTTTCACTAACCGGGTTGTGCTTACATTACCGGTTTTCTTATTGGTGATCTTAACGATCCAGATACCTTGTGTCAGTTTTGCTGTTGGAATAGTAATGCTATTCACGCCAGTTACTGATACCGTATATGACTGACTGCTCACCGCATTTCCGCTGCTCACATTCTGTACTTCAATTACCAGTTGGTCACCGGCTTCGGCATATTTCAACACCTGGGCAGTAGCACCTGTAAGCGGGTTAGGCACTACAGAAGCGCCCCCTACAGTGGTGGCCATATTGGTGGCTGCAGTTACTCTGGTAGTTGCAGAACAGGCGCCTAATGGTTTCCACCACCAGTCAGCTGTACCCGGTGTAACATTGTACAGGGCATCAGACAGACTTTGATACAGGTTACCCTGATAGGTTACTTTGTCGCCATTGTTGTAAATTTTCGGATAAGGCTGGTATTCGGCTACACCGGCGCAATTGCCAGTATTACCGCTACCGCTGCCAACAGTAATGGTTACGGAAGCAGATGTGGTTGCATTGCCACTGTTATCAGTTGCTTTTGCAGTGATAGCATACGTACCATTGGTTACGTTGGTCCAGCTATAGGTATATGGAGCTGCAGTAGCCTCACCCAGTTTGGTAGCGCCATTGAAGAACTCAACTTTGCTTACTGTACCATCGGCATCGCTGGCAGTTGCAATAATAGCTACTGTTGCAGGAGCCGTGAATGCAGCACCAGATGCAGGTGAAGTCAGCATCACCACAGGGGCGTTGTTGTTTCCGCCACCGGTACAATCACTGATGTATTTCCACACTTTGCCATCGCCCACGTTCAGATCAGGTTGCTCGTTTTGTGTCCACCATTTAGCCTCATACACTTTACCATTGTACACTACCTGGTTGCCACTTGTATATACACCAGTGGCAGTCCATGCCTGAATGCCGTTACAACCAGTACCGTTGCCTGTACCTACAGTAACAGATACAGCGCCTGAAGTGGTTACTGCACCTTTGTTATCGGTTGCTTTGGCAGTTAATGAATAAGTACCATTAGCTACATTGTTCCAGCTATACGTATAAGGTGCTGCAGTTGCTTCACCCAATTTTGTACCGCCATTAAAGAATTCCACTTTACTAACTGAACCATCGTTATCACTGGCTGAGGCCGTGATAGTGATAGTAGCCGGTGCAGTGAAGGTAGCACCTGAAGCTGGTGAGGTAATGCTTACTACAGGAGCATTGTTACCGCCTGTGTTGCCAAAGAAGTAGTCATAATAGTTATTGGCAAATTCATCGCCATTTGCTTTATCCCAGTTAACTGACCAGGTCATGATACCTCTCAGGCCAGGATAGCCACTACCCTTTCTCATCACATATCCGCCACCGAATGCCGTTCCTTTTGTAAGGTAATCCAACGCTTTCTTCACATTCACGGGTGTTGTATAACCTGAGCCCGCCGCTGAAGCAGAAGCAGGTAAACCAAAAGCTACCTGGTCTTCACGCAAGGCAGGGAAGGTTTGATTGGTGCCGGCAACAGGGAAACCACTCAACAACATTTCTGTCATTGCCACAATGAAATCTGATGTGCTTGAATTGTAGTTCTTGTTATCCATCCCCGTCATTGAACCGGTATTGTACAATTGCGGATGGATGAACGTTAATTGATTACGCAAACCGTAGATCAATGGCAGGTAAGCACCTACCAATGGAGAATAGGTTGTTGCAAAAGCGGCCTGAACATAATAGGTTTCGGGCGCCATTGTTAACCAGCAATCTTTCCCCTGTCCTTTACGGTAGTTGATGATCTCCTGGATACCAGCGATCAGGTTTACTACTTTAGGCGTGGTAGGACTCATGAAATTATTATCGCCATTGTTAAGTACCAGGTTTGAACCGCCTTCGAGGTCAATATCAAATCCATCGAAGTTATATTGGTCCATCAGCGACTTCATTGAATTAACGAATGAAGTTTTAGCTGCAGTAGTGGTCAGTTGCAGGATCCCGTTTTCACCCCCCAGTGATAACAGTACTTTTCTGCCCTGTGACTGCAGTGTGGCAATATCGGACTTGAAATCTGCTACAGAAGTACCTTCTGGTGTAAAGCTGATAGTAGCCTGATCGCCTGTGGTAACGCCGAAGGCAATTTGAATAACGTTGTACTTGGAATTCACATCGCGTAAACGGATGTACGGCGGTGTGCCTGTTGTTGTACCCCAGTTATGCCAGTAACCCACAATTACTTTGCTGGTGTTACCACCGGTATTTGAGTTTACCGTGAATGTTACCGAAGAAGATGTTGTAACAGCCCCGCTGTTATCGGTTGCTTTTGCAGTAACCGAATAGCTGCCGGCCCCTACACTGCTCCAGCTAACACTATAAGGAGAGGTAGTAGCAGAACCAAGGCTGGTGGCGCCGTTAAAGTATTCTACTTTCGATACGGTACCATCTGCATCAGCTGCACTGGCAGTGAGTGTAATGCTGGCGGGCGCTGTATAGGTAGAACCGTTGGTGGGCGCTGTAATTGACACCGTAGGCGCCTGGTTACTACCAGAACCATTTACTTTTAGGGTAATGGCTGCAGAGGTAGTGGTAGCACCGGTGTTATCTGTAGCAATAGCGGTAATGGTATAAGTGCCGGCCGCTACGTTGTTCCAGTTAACAGTATAAGGAGAAGCAGTAACAGAACCAACGCTGGTGGCGCCGTTAAAGAACTCCACTTTTGAAATGCTGCCATCGGCATCTGCTGCATTAGCCGTTAAGCTAATAGTAGCGGGTGCATTGAAGCTGGCATTGTTGGCAGGTGATGTAATGGAAACAGTTGGCAATTGGTTGCCGGTACTGCCATTGGCAAACACCTGGTTGATCTTGTTTACCAGTTTTGATTTGGTATTGGCACAGAAGATCAGTTTGGTGCCTGAGGTGCTGCTGGTCATGTCAGTCATGTCACCGAATACCTGCCATACAATAACCCCGGCCAAACCCTGGTCTTTTATGTATTGCGCTTTTGCTTCAATGGAACGCTCGTTATCAAAGCTCAGGAAATAGTTTCCTTTTACCTTGTAAGGAACCTTGGCATTATCATCCCAGTATTCAGTCCAGCCCGAACCGCTGCCAGTCGCCTGCTGAATATAGCTGTAAGCCGGCGTACCATCCCACAGGTCTTTTTGCCAGTTGGTAAAGTCGGCGCAGGTTTGAATAGGACCATCGGGTTGAACAGTTTCTGCCCGCTTGCTGGTAGCGCCATTCAGCGCAGCAGTACTGCCACATACAACCCCTCTTCCATAGAAAGGGGCGCCTAATGTAACCTTACTCAGGTTAACACCCAGGTTCTTCAATCCTTTTACGGTTCCATCCAATGAAAAACCCTGGTATTCCATACCGGGATAATCATATAAAGGCGCATTGTGACCAGCCTTGTTGCTCCATCCACCATTATAGTCATAGGTCATCATGTCTATATAGTTGAGCACGGCATTCAGTCGGGTCCAGTTAAAACCGCTCAGCTTGGAAGGCACGGCAGAGAAACAGGCCGTGATCAGTTTGCTGCTGCCAATGGCAGCGCGCACTTCTTCAGCCAGCGTGGCAAAGTTGTTGTAATCAACAGCCCCATAATGCTCGATGTTCATGCCAGGATCGTTGGGATATTCCCAGTCGAAATCGATACCGTCAAAACCCATTGCGATCAGGTCTTTACAGTTCGCTACGAATCTGGCGCGTTTGGCGGCATCGGCGGCTACTTCAGGATAGTGCTTACACATGCTCCAGCCACCAACAGAGGCCATTACTTTTACGCCTTTTGAATGCGCCAGCTCTAATAAGCCTGGTTGACCACCCTGTTTATGAATGGCCAAAGGAAAGGAACCGGTTTTGCCGGTGTTTACATTCTTCCAGCCGGCGCCTTCATTACGGTAGCCCTGGTTGTAGGCATAACTGCCATCAGAAATGTAATACAGGGTTTCCAGTTCACCATACAACAGATACAGGTCCCAACTGCTGTAGATGTCTTCATTCAGCAACGGAGCAGGTGCCTGCACAGCGCCTGCCTGGTAAATGTTCTTGTTGCGAAAATCACCACTATGCAATGAACCATCCTGGGCCACGCCAAAGAAAGAAAAGTTCAGAATGGTGTACTGGGAATAATCCACGTTCAAATGGTTATAACCACCTTTGGGAACCAGGTTCGCTACATCTTTCCAGGCATCCCATTGTGTAATATAACCGATCACCTGTTTGGAGTGCTGGGCCGTGGTGGCAGGCACCGAAGGACTCACCTGCGCACGCGCAGCTGAGAAAAAACAAAGCAAAATAGCCAGTTGAACATACTGCAAACTTCGCCAATGGCGCCATTTGCGCAGGGTAGACAACACTTTCATACTGTAAGGCATTTTAAATTAACAATAAATACTATAATTAGAAACTATGTAAACTATGTCAGGGCAAAGCAGTAGCTAAGCGATCAATCCGCCAAAGGCGGACACGCGCCGAAGGCTGATCGCAGTATACTTAACGTGCAATACCGAACGCACAAAATGCAACCTGCGAAATAGCTATGCATTTCGAGTTACATACGTGCGTACCAATCATTAGACGTTAAGGAAAAAACAAAGGATTTGATAATGAATGCAGCCACGCAAAGGATAACCAGGCGTTCCGCATTATGAAGAAGGTAATTAGTAATTGCAGTAATATAATTGTAGAAGCAGCTGCAAAGTAAAAACTGTTTAAAATACTTTCGCTATGAAAACAGGTTTATTTTTTTCCACATTATAGATATACGTTATAGAAAGATTGATAATCACAACCCTATGCCATACATGCAATTTATTATTTCCAATTCTTAAGATGTAAGCTAGCTATATTGTTATAGTATAGGTCATTGCTAACTTAACGCCTTATCCTTTACCTTATTCAACAACGGTGCTGAATGTGCTGAGTAATTTTACTCTTTTTCATCACCCTAATTTTGTTTAGCCTTGAAAAATTATAAACGTTTTAGCGATTTGAATGAATTGGAGTGGTTTTTGCCTACTACCTTCTTTGTAGAAATCACTTGTATGTAAGTAGTAATACTGTTGTAGAAAGCATCCCTTAGCACTAAAGTGGGTAGTTGACCCGCTTCCCTGGTACTGTTTAGAATAGCCATATTTTTTTCCCCTTTCATATTTGTTATCAGCCGCACCTGGCGTGTGGTTGCGTGATAAGCTTGACTTGTTTCAGGTTGCAGAAAACAGGTTGCAGGTTCCCGACGCGTCGGGATAACCCGTTACCAGTTTCCGGTTACCTGTAACCGGCGCTATGTTATGCCTATGCATTTCGCGTAAGCGCTATGCTTCACGATTCGCCATTGCTTAATTATTAAAAAATTAAATCACCTCAAAGCTATTTATATTATGAAAAGACTATTACCCACTTGTTTATTATTGGGCGCACTAACCACGCTTCAAAAGAGCGCACATGCCCAGAACTGGCAGTTGGTGTGGCAGGATGAGTTTACCAATGGCATCAGCGCCGATTGGAATTTTGAAACCGGTAACGGCGGAGGCGGCTGGGGCAATAACGAACTGGAATATTACCGCGCCGAGAATGCTACAGTTGAAAACGGACAACTGGTTATCACAGCCAAACAGGAATCATTTGGCGGTTATAACTATACCTCGGCCCGCATGAAGACCCAGGGCAAAAGATCCTGGAAGTTCGGCAAGATAGAAGCACGTATCAAGATGCCTGCATTCTCAGGGATCTGGCCTGCGTTCTGGATGCTGGGTGATAATATTTCATCAGTTGGCTGGCCTTCCTGTGGCGAACTTGATATTATGGAACATATCAATTCCGAAAACATAAATTATGGCACAGCACACTGGTCAGACCCCAATGGCCAGCATGCTTCCTATGGTGGCAATACCGCTGTTACCGTAACCGATTACCACATTTACAGTATTGAATGGGATACCAACTACATCCGCTGGTTTGTAGATGGTACTAAATACCATGAAATTTATATTGGCGGCGGTATCAATGGCACCAGCGAATTCCAGAACAACTTCTTCATTCTGCTGAATATGGCTGTTGGCGGTAACTGGCCTGGCTTCAACATCGACAACGGTGGTTTACCCGCAAAAATGTATGTTGATTATGTGCGCGTTTACCAGGATGGTGGCGGTACACCTACGGGCCCGGTAACATTTTATAAAGATTGTAACTACAGCGGAACTGCCGTATCGCTCCCAACCGGCAGCTACACGCGGGCGCAATTGATAGCCAAAGGCATTAATGACGACGAGATCTCTTCTTTAAAAGTACAAAGCGGTTACAAGGCAACATTGTACTGGGACGACAACTTCACCGGCAGTACACTGGTTAAAACCGGTGACGATGAATGCCTGGTCGATGATGGCTGGAATGATAAAGTCACTTCCCTTGTTGTAAGCACCAATACTTCATCAACCAGCACCCTGATACAAGCCGAGAGCTATAGCAATATGTCGGGCGTGCAAACCGAAGCTACTACCGACGCTGACGGCGGCCTGAACGTGGGTTATATAGATGCGGGTGACTGGCTGGCGTACAGCGCCGTTAACTTCCCTACTTCCGGTGCATACAAAATAGAATACCGCGTGGCAAGTTTGAACGGCGGCGGTAAATTATCAATTGATCTGAACGCCGGCGCCATTGTATTGGGACAACTCGATATACCTTCTACCGGTGGCTGGCAAAACTGGACCACCATTTCACATACAGTAAATGTAACTGCTGGCACTTACAATCCGGGTATTTATGCCGTAGCAGGAGGCTGGAACCTGAACTGGATCCGCATCACACCGTTGAACGGCGCCAGACAAACAACCATGGTAAATAACCTGATCGAAAATTCTGTGCAATCAGGTAAATCAATCTCCATCTATCCCAATCCGGTTCAACAACAATTGAACATTACCAGCGGCGAATCATTGTCGGGCGGACTCATTCGCATCTTTGATCTCAGCGGCCAACATGTTATTACGGCACGCCCCGCCTCTAACCACATCGATGTATCTGCACTGGCGCCAGGCGTATACACCCTGGTATTCACCAAAAACAAAACGAGGATCACTAAAGAGTTTGTGAAATA
>JAJKIL010000125.1 GCA_021154515.1 Niastella sp.
ACGCCGGTAGTGGAAGCAGCTTATCGCAAAGGTATCCCGGTAATTGTCGTTGACAGAAAAATAGCTACCCCGTTCTATACCGCTTATGTGGGCGGCGACAATTATGAAATTGGAAAAATGGCCGGCCAGTATGCCGTGCATTTTCTCAATGGCAAGGGAAAGATCATTGAAATCACCGGGTTGCCCAAATCGTCTCCTGCCATAGAACGGCACAATGGGTTTACTGAGGCTATCAAAAAATATCCTTCCATCCAGGTGGTAGAACAGGTAAATGGGGAATGGTTGCATGAAACCGCAAAAAATAAATTTTCTAAAATAGCAGCCCTGTACCCTGATGTAAACCTGCTTTTTGCCCATAATGATATGATGGCCGAGGGCGCTTATGAAGTATATAGAAACAGCAAAGTGACCAAACCAGCCATTATTGGTGTAGATGGTTTGCCGGATGCGGGCATGCAATTCGTTTCCGGAAAAATAATTACGGCTACCATGCTGTATCCAACGGGAGGTGAAGAAGCAATCAGAACAGCCCTGAAAATTCTGAATAAAGAGCCTTTTAGTAAAGAAAATTTTCTTCAAACCACTGTAATCGATTCTACCAATGTACGCATTATGCAGTTGCAGGCCGCCAAAACCGACAGTCAGCAACAGCAGATCGAGCGACAGACAAGCACGTTAAAGGAGCAAAAAAGGATCTATAATAACCAGCGCACTTTTGTATATATCCTGATCTTATCACTTGTTCTATCGCTTATTTTAGGGGGCCTGGCATTTTATTCACTGCGGGAAAACAGGAAAATAAGCAAAAAGCTACAGGTGCAAAACCAGGAGATCCTGGATCACCAGGCGCAAATTGTAGAGATGTCTGAAAAAGCGAAAGCAGCCAATGAAGCAAAAGTCAACTTCTTTACCAATATCTCCCACGAATTCAGAACCCCTTTAACCCTCATCCTAGGCCCGCTGGAAGAACTGCTGGCCAACAGCAAAAACAACTATAGTACCAGCGTAACCCTTGGCTTAATTCAAAAGAATGTTATGCGGCTGTTGCGGCTGGTGAACCAGTTGATGGATTTCAGAAAGATAGAGGTGGATAAAATGAAACTAAAAGCTTCTGAAAATGATCTGATCGCCTTTGTTTCCGATATCATTCAATCGTATAAAAACGTTGCCCACAAAAGAAACATTGACCTTCGGTTGATTACCAAAGAAAGGCGTCTGGATGTATGGATGGACGTAACCAAACTGGATAAAGTGATCTTTAACCTATTGTCGAATGCATTTAAATTCACCAAAGACAATGGTTATATCCATATCTATATCACCAAAAGTGAAACCGGAGATTATGTGGTTATAAAAATTGAAGACAATGGTGTGGGCATGTCGAAAGATGCCATTGACCATGCTTTTGAGGTATTTTACCAGGGCGAATATGAAAACTACAAAGGATCGGGCCTGGGATTGGCTTTATCGAAAGAATTGATCGGCTTACATAAAGGCACTATTACTGTAACGAGCGAAAAATGGAAAGGGACCACATTCGAGGTGTATCTTCCGCTGGGGAATGCACACCTGGCAAAAGACGAGATGGTGGAATCTGCGCAGGAAACAAATCAGGTGGTTTTATACGAACAGGAGAAGATATTTACTTCCGACCTTATGACGGAACAAATTGAAAAGGATGAAACAGCCACTGTACAAACAGAAAGAGAATATACTGTACTGATCATAGAAGACAATGCAGATCTGAGACAATTTCTGGTAAAGAAATTAAATACGCAATACGAAACACTGGAAGCAGATAACGGACAGCTGGCCCTGCAACAGGCATTTGATAATATTCCGGATCTGATAATCTGCGACGTGGTAATTCCGGGTAAAGATGGCATGGCCCTAACCCGTATTTTTAAAAATGACTTCCGCACTTCCCATATTCCCATTATTTTATTGACTGCAAAAACAGCGATGGAACAGCAAATTGAAGGCATGAAAAACTGGGCAGATGCCTATATTACAAAGCCTTTCAACGTATCGTTCCTTGAACAAACAATAAAAAGCCTGCTTGGGAACCGCGCCCGGCTTAAAGAACATTTTACAGCTGAACTGCCTACCGGTTTAAATACACAAACAATAAGTAAAACCGACAGAAAGTTTGTCAGTGAATTTTCTGCATTGGTAGAAAGCAATCTTTCCAATGAAGATTTTAATGTTGAAAGTATTTGTAAGAGTATGGGCATTTCGAGGGTTCAATTGTATAGAAAAGTAAAAGGGTTAATGGAGATCAATGTGAATGATTTTATTTTGAATACCAGGCTGAAGAAGGCAAAGTATCTTTTAAAGCATGAAGATATTTCAATTGGGGAAGTAGCGTCCAAAACCGGGTTTTCTTCATCGGCGTATTTCTCAAGCGTTTTTAAATCAAAAGAAGGAGTTACCCCAAAAGAATTCAGGGAAAAATAAAATTTGAGGGAAGGTTTTTGAATTTTAGTAACTATTTGGCATGCCACTAAAAGCCTTAAAACAAAATAGTGATTTGATACAAGTTTATTAGGTCTGTTATTTTCAATTTTGTGCTATCAATTTAAACAATTAAAAAATAGCACAATGAAAGCAATAGTTTATCAAAAGTTTGGAAATACAGATGTTTTGCAAACTGTAGAACAACCAAAACCTTCCATTAAATCAAATCAGGTTTTGGTTAGAGTAAAAGCCGTTTCTATCAATCCAATGGATTGGAAAATCAGAAAGGGCGAAATGAAATTAATGTCCGGTTCAAAATTTCCAAAGAACACAGGTGTTGATTTTGCCGGTATTATTGAAGATACCGGATCCGATGTAACTGACTTCAAAAAGGGTGATGAAGTTTTTGGAGTAGTAAAAAACATGATGAAAGAAGGTGCATTAGCCGATTATGTTTCAGTGCCTTCATCTTTAATCTGGAAAAAACCTGTACACATCAGCTTCGCTCAGGCTTCATCTATCCCGGTAGTAGGTTCGGCTGCGGTTACGGCTTTGCAAAAAATGGGCAACATCAATGCAAAAACTCAAATTTTGGTAAATGGTGCAACAGGTGGTTTCGGAATGTTCTTGCTGCAATTACTCAAACAGCAGGGTGCAAAAGTTACAGCAGTTACAAGTACAAAAGCCGTGGAGTATGCCAAAAAATGGGGAGCAGGTTCCGTTATAGATTACACCAAAGAAAATGTACTTGCTCAAAATATCGCCTACGATATTGTTATTGATCTATCAGGTAAAATGGGGTATGCAAATGCAAAAAAGATAATGAAGGCAAGAGCATTGTTTTTAAACCCGGTTCCCAAACCTGTTGAAATCCCTACATCGCTATTCAAAAATTTATTTACAGGCAAAAAGCACATTGTTATACTCTCCAGTCCTTCGGCAAAAGATATGGATGTATTGTTAAATGCTGTAAACAATGGGGTGCAGATTGAAGTCAGCAAAGTATTCCCTTTTGCTCAATCCAAAGAAGCGTATCAATATGCTGAACAAGGCGGTTACATTGGTAAAGTAGCCATAGAAATGGAGTAAGCACCCCGTTAGAAAGATGTGAAAGCCCGTTTATTCGCGGGCTTTCACAGAATGACAAGTAAGGTGCGCCGGTAATCAACGCTTACCCTTCCTTTCAGACCTGCATATGCTATTAGCTTTAAATTATTGTTGCCCGTTAACAGGCCAGGTGCCGGTTTGCAGCAGCATACTCAGCCAGTCCTCCAGGTGCCAGGTGGTGGTTAACTTTCCATCTTTTAAATAATGAAACTCATGTATAGCTACTGTGAGCTTTTTATGAGTAGGCGCCATTCCCATGAATTCGCTGCTATGCGTAAAAGACATTTCGGCCCTTACCCCTGCCCGTTCATGGGTTCCAAATACCTCGTGCACCTTAATAATCAGATCAGGGAAGGCCGTGGTAAAATTGCGTACCAGTTCTTTGAAACCCGTTGGACCCTCCACCTGACCCGGCGCCAGCGGAATATCCTTCCAGTCAGGCGCCAGTATGCGGTCTACCTCGTTGTAATCCCTTTTGCTGAAGACACCATAAAAGTCATAGATAGTATTAATTTCTTCCTGCGTAAGGGCTTTAATAAAGCCCTCTTTTGTATGATCGTTTACCGATACCACTACTTTGCCGGTTGCCCTGCCGCTTTCTACTGCAGCCTGCGCCTGGGGCAGCTCATTAAAACCAAACACCTGGGTAACTTTAGGAAGCACATGACCCTCACGGATAAGTTTACTTATTTCAGCGAGCACCTCGCCTGAAGAGTTGACAAACACGCCGGATCCGCTAACTTCCGCTGCCAGTAATTGAGCTTCTATGGCAGATTGAAAATGCGGTTGCAGATAAACTAAACGGCCTCCTTTTTTTAGAACACTGATCGAGCGCAGTATATGTTCAACAGAATTAATGGTATCAATAACCACATCCACTTTTTGAAGCTGCTTTTCAAATGGTTTTTCTGTGTAATCGATGAATTCATCTGCGCCCAGCTCCATAACAAAATTTTTGTTTTTTGCAGAGGCTGTTCCAATAACATAGGCGCCCAGGTATTTTGCAATTTGTACAGCAAAATGTCCAACACCTCCTGATGCAGCATGGATCAATACTTTTTCTCCATGCTTTACATGTCCCCTGGTAACCACGGCCTGCCAGGCGGTCATTGCAGCCATCGGAGTTGCTCCGGCGGCAACGAAATCAAGTGCAGCGGGTTTGTGAGCAAGCTGACGGGCATCAGCTGTTACATAAGTGGCATAAGTATTCCCCAAACCAGGCATGTTTAAAAGTCCGTACACTTCATCTCCAGGTTTGAAGTCATTCACCCCCTCTCCGGTTTGTTCCACCACGCCGGCCACATCCCAGCCTAAAACTACCTGTTGAGGAATATTTCCGTGCGTGATCATACCCAGGATGTCCTTTGAATTCCTGACCTGAATATCGATCGGATTAATGCCAATGGCTTTGGTTTTAATCAGTACTTCATTTGTTTGAATGCCTGGCGTAGGCATAGTGACCTTTTTCAATTTTTCAATACCACCATTCTGCGCTAAAAGATAAGCTTCCATTGTAATTACGTTTTGTAATTCAAAGTTAGCAGTGCAAAAATCGCTCAGAAAGGCAGATTCAAACGGAAAATGGTATTAATCAAACATGGCCAATGGTGAATGGGCAATGGGCAATGGGCTCACGAGATTTTTGATTCCCCAATTAGTTATTAGTCTTGTGAATGGCGAGGTATTCACCATTCACGATTGACCATTCACGATTGACCATTCACCTTCGGAACTGATGAGGTGTAAGATCGCTGTTTTTCTTAAAGAATTTTATAAAGTTCGAGGTATCTTCAAAGCCCAGGCACCATGCAATTTCAGAAATATTCCAGTTGGTATGTTTGAGCAACGCTCTGGATTCTGACGCTATCCGTTCAGCAATCAATTGCCTTGTTGTTTTACCTGTAACCTCTTTGAGCACCCTGTTCAGATGGTTAATATGTACATGCAGCTGTTCTGCAAACTCTGCCGGTGTTTTAAGCCGGATCTGCTGGATCGTTGATTCAATAGGAAACTGGCGTTCAAGCAACTCCTGGAATAAAGAGGTGATCCTTCGCCCCGCATTAGAATCAGGTAATGCAATAACAGCCACTGCCGGGCGAAGTTTAAGTGCCGTATGAACCATTTCGAATACCATGTTTCGAAGCATATCAAACTTATATGGGTACTCTGAAGCAATTTCACGGAACATTTTGTTAAACAACTCCATTACAAGCGCCGCTTCCTAATCTGTGATATCGAGGATGGGCGTGCCACCTGGCTGATAAAGCGGATAATCTTTAATGTTTCCGAATCCTTTCATATAATCTTCGGTAAATACACAGAATGCGCCTGTAGGCGTGGCCATTGCAGGTGTCCAGTTATAAGGGATCTGCGGGTTGGCGAACAT